>CALGLY010000660.1 GCA_937959095.1 uncultured Saprospiraceae bacterium | reverse complement strand
TTGTTGAATTACGGCTACCTCTTTTAACCCCACTTATATACACATTTGACGCTCTTCTAATATAAATCTACACTTACAATAATACAATACTGTATTTGCATTTTTTACTGCTAAGTTTCACTTACTTAGTACATGCAGCTTACCTTACTACTATATGGATGAATTATCCATCTGTACTAAGAGAGATCCATGCTTGAAAAACATTCAATGTTTAAGGAAATATATCAGTAGTTAACTTCCTTAGTAGTCGGAAAAAAATAGATTCAAAATTTCCACAGCCAAGCAATTTTAATAAAACGTTTAAAATGAATCACTTATTTATCAAAATTGCTTGTCAAAATTCTAAATCTATTTTTTTCGTATTCCTTGGTACACTGTAAACTAAATATCTTACAATTTAATTTACAGTGTACTTAGAAAGAGTGTACGTACTTAAAATTTATTCTCATATGATAAAGACGACCTATTTTATATTGCTTTCCGTTCTACTCCTTAATACTAATTTTTTGTATGCACAAGAATGCATTGAAACAGGTACAATAATAAGTGCCGCTGGAACAACGGAAGGAGGTTACTCTGGAAATGGAGGACTCGGTTCACTTGCCAAGATCAATCAACCTCAAGGTCTAGTAGGAGATAATGAAGGAAATCTTTACTTTGCTGATGCCCTTAATCATGTAGTTCGGAAAGTAGATGCTGATGGCATTATTACTACAATAGCAGGAGTTGCTGGAGTTTCAGGTTTCAACTTTAGTACTGGTCCAGCGCATTTAATACAATTATCCTATCCGACAGACGTGGCAGTAGACGCGCAAGGAAACTTATATATTACTGAAGGAGTGAGTAGCCTTATCCGGTATCTTGATGTCTCTACAGGTACACTTTCATTGATAGGCGGTACGCCTGTAAATGGATTTGGTTATGGTGGAGATGGAGGAAATGCTACTGATGCAAAATTTCAATTCCCTAATGCGATTGCTGTAAATAGTATTGGAGAAATTTTTATCGCCGATCGATTCAATCACAGAATTCGTAAAATAGCGATAGATGGCATTATTACTACAATAGCAGGTACGGGATCGCAAGGCTATTCTGGCGATGGAGGAAATGCCCTTAATGCTCAAATTAATAACCCTTTTGATATTGCTATAGATGCCGCAGATAATATTCATTTTGTAGACTTAAATAATAATGTCATTCGAAGAATAGACCATGCAACTAATGTTATTAGCACTACAATAGGTACAGGAGCAGTAGGTTTTTCGGGAGATGGAGGGCTAGCTAATGTCGCCGAAATCAGTAATCCACAAGGCATCACAATAGATGCGAACGATAATATTTATATCTCCGATCAGGAAAATGCACGAATCAGAAAAGTAAATGCTGCTACAGGAATCATAACTACGGTGCTAGGAACTGGTACAACGGGCTATCCTACTAGTGGAGTAGCTGCGGCTACAGCAGATATCAATCCTTATAATTTATTTATTAGTAATGAGAATAAATTGATTTATAGTGAATGGATAAATCATCGAGTAGTGACAACCGAATGTTCTGATACAGAGCTTTACTTTGAAGCGGAATGCGTAACGATAGGTGCGAATTGGCGATTGAATAGTGACACTAGAGCTTCTGGAGGTAAATATATTGTCTATCCTGGTATTGGAAAGGAACTAGGAAGTGGACCTACAGATAACGATGATATTATCCGCTTTATCGTTATTTTACCACAGGCAGGGATGTATGATATCTATGCACGCACCCTCACTTTTAGTAGTTTCAGCGATGCTTTTTGGGTACGAGTTAATAATGATAATTGGCTCGATTTCTCTAATATCACAAAATCTTTAGGTTATATCTGGAATCCATTGCACGATGGTGACCCAACAGCTCCAATATCTGTATCTCTGAATGAAGGTTTGAATATCATTGAATTTGGACTTCAAGAAGATGGCACACGCATTGATAAATTAGCAGTGATAGCGGAAGGAGGAACGCCTCCTGAAAATTTAGGAGGAGAAGCCGATAATTGTGCTAATCTCGACATCTCTGATGATGACTATGATTTTGATACGATAGATCAGGACTATAAAGGACTATCGGTTTATCCAAATCCTTTTAGTGCAGCTTTAAATATCGAGTGGACAAGTGATTTACCAACAGACATTAAAATTGTTAATTCTTTAGGGCAAATAGTTTGGCAAAAGCAAGCTACCTATTTTATGAATGAAAATATTGAACTCCAGCAGCTTCCTGCTGGAATGTACATTATAGAATTAGAGAATGAAGAAGGACACAAATTGATGAAAGTTCAAAAAGTTAATCGTTAATTTTGCGGTCTTATTACTTAGAGCATGTTGGTTTTTTTTAGAAATGTTCTTTTTCTCTCTTACAACGACGACTTTATTGCTATTGGCTAAAGTCAAGCTTAGTACACTGTAAATTAGAACTAAAATCACGCCAATCGTAACGGAGTTTGATATAATAGGTTCCAACTTCATTTCGGCGCAATCCAAATTCGAAATACTGTTTATGTGGAGCATAAGAATCTGTTTGTTGGCTCGATAAACGACCTGCGTAACGAATTACATTACTCCTAGAAACTTTATACTGAGTTGCTTCAAAAACAGGAATGCGCACTCGGCTAAGGCTGTTTTCATCCTGTACGCACAAGGGCATAAAAAAACGTAGTTTATCCTCGCTCTTATTACAAATATAAAAACGCAACCAATAGGTATGACGATAATCGAAAACCGAGATACTTGAAAGAGGAATAATTGTCTGCTGCTTTATCGTTTCAAGATTTGCTTCCCAGGTCCTATCCACGAATACTT
>CALGLY010000659.1 GCA_937959095.1 uncultured Saprospiraceae bacterium | reverse complement strand
GAAGGAGACTTTAGTAGAGGGTTTGTCACGATGTTTCCATTGGCAGCTAAAAGTAAAAACTATGATATAGACTGTCAAGAAAATATAGGGGCATATGATCCGAATGATAAGCAAGGATTCCCGAAGGGAGTAGGGCAAGAGCGTTGGCTAAAACAAAACACGGATGTAGAATACTTGATTCGTTTCCAGAATACGGGTACAGATACTGCCTTCAATATCGTGGTGATAGATACGCTTTCTACACTGCTAAGTCCTGAAAGTGTGAAACTACTGGTAGCAAGTCACGACTATAGTTTTGAACAACTGGATAAGAACATTCTAAGGTTTACGTTTGCGAACATTATGCTACCCGATAGCAATATCAATGAAGCTGCATCGCATGGATTCATTCGCTTCAAGGTATCGCAAGAAGCTGATCTGCAAGATGATTTATATCTTATGAATGAGGCTGCTATTTATTTTGATTTTAATGAGCCAATCTTCACCAATACAACGATCCATAAGATAGGAGAAGAGCCGATAGTGCCAGTGCAAGAATTGGCAGCTATGGAAGCGATTACGATAGCTCCGAATCCTTTCGACCATATCGCCTTTATTGAGTTGGAAGAAGAAGCATTGCCCAATACGACCTTTAAACTCTTCGATGTATTGGGGCGCGAAGTGCGGGCAATGCCTTTCATAGGGGATCGCTTGGAAGTGCATCGCGAAAACTTGCCTGATGGCATTTATTATTTTGAATTACTTGTAAATAGTAAAGTTATTCGGACAGATAAACTCAGTATTCAGTCCATAGATTAAGTCTCTTGTTAAAAAGTTGGAAGGCGGTCTTCGTGCTGCCTTCTGAGTTCGATATTTTTTATCCAAAAGTAAAATTCAACATGAAAATATATAACTATATCATATTTATTTGCTGTTTTAGTCCTTTCATTTTATTAGCACAAAATATTACCCTATCAGGACATATCACTACATCCGAAGATAAGCCTTTAGTTGGGCATCGAATTGCAATAGTAGATTCTACAGGCACTAGTAGCATTGATTATACCGATGAAAATGGACGTTATCAATTTGATGGTTTATTTCCAATTGCTTATTCTTTGGAAGTGGGGGATTCTGAAGTAAAACCAAATAGAGCCAATATTACTATGCTTGATTTAGTACTTATTAGTCTGCACCTATTGGGAGAGCGAACTATCGAAGATCCCTACAAATTGTTAGCAGCAGATGTAAATGCTTCAGAAAGTGCTACTACTTTCGATTTAGTCACTATACGAAAATTTATGTTTTTTCTCGAACAAAGTTTTCCTTTTGATGCTTGGACGTATATCCCTAAAAGGCTAACATCTTCAAGTCCTCGTATAAGGATAAGTCCTAACTTTTCTCATGTTGAAGATGGAGAACATGAAGTAATGGATATTATCGGGATTGAGATGGGAAATATTGGAGACTTTGATTAAAAAATTGGATATTATCTAGAGTTGTATAAACTAACAGGCACTTTTAAAGTGCCTGTTATCTATTACGATCAATTAGAAAAAGTCACTGGCAATCTTGTCATGACCCCCAAATGATTACGATGTCGCACTGCGATATGATAACTTCCTATATCTTCACAAGCAAAAACCACATTTGAAGAACCATCCATATCCACAATATCGCCATCGCGCTGTAGGAGTGCAGGGCGCACATCTAATACAGTACTAGGAGTTGCACCGTCGCGAAGTTCTACTTCTACCCAATCGACTATGGCATTTACTCCTGTCACTGCTAGTGTTACTGTAGGGTTTTTCATAGTATAGCCATGTCCATAAGGGTCAAGCGCAGGAATTAAGCTATTGGTGCGTAGATCATCATCCATCATAGCAGTACCTGTTTCGTATGGGCCTTGTAGCATTGCTTTCAGGTCAAGCGTAAGTGTGCGCGCATCAATGACTCGATAAATATCGCCATTGGATAGACTAGCCGCATAGAGTTCTCCATTCTCATCTTCACCGAAGGTAGAAATACTAGATGCTATTGTGCTGGAGTGTAATTGACTATCCCAACTTGCACCATCAGGAGCTATAGTAAATACATTATTGGTCACATAGTCTGCACATACATAGAAGCCTTGTAGGCATTCATAGCGTGTACCTCGATAGACATAGCCCCCCGTTATGGAATAACCACCTGCTGCGAAATTATGTCCATACTGAAAAACAGGAAACTGATAATTATTGGCTGTGGCACAGCCTGCAGTATTGAAGGCTCCATTGCCTTCATAGCATCGCCAGCCATAGTTTTCGCCACCCATGCTACTGCTTGGTGTATAATTTACTTCTTCCCAAACTCCTTGCCCTACATCTGCAATCCAAAGATCGCCTGTCATCCTATCAAAGCTGAATCGCCAAGGATTGCGTAGTCCGATTGCCCAAATCTCATCTTCTACTCCTATTGTACCCACAAATGGATTGGTGGCAGGAATAGCATAAGGCGTACCACCGTCCACATCAATCCGAAGGACTTTGCCGAGTAGTAAAGTTGTATTTTGAGAACGATTGCCTGGGTCTCCACCTGAGCCACCATCGCCAAGTGGGATATAGAGATAGCCATCACGACCAAAAGCTAAATCGCCTGCATTGTGATTACTAAATGGTTGATCTACAAATAAAATAGGCATTGCGCTAGTTGCATCTGCCACATTCGGGTTCGTGCTACTCACGGTGTAGCGCACGATGTTGGTGTCGCCACTATTGTCTGTATAATTGACATAGAAATAGCCATTGGTACTATAGTCGGGATGGAAGGCTAAACCTAGCAAGCCCCGTTCGCCCGATGAATTTATAAGTGGATCAATATTCAAAAAGGGGGTTGCTTCTACGGTGCAGTCGCTATTAAGTATCCGAATTACGCCTCTTTGTTCTACTATGAATAAGCGATTCGTACCATCATTGGCAGCCGCAATATCCACTGGACTAGAAAAACCATTTGCAATGACTTCAAATCCGATAGCTGGATGGGTAACTTGGGCGGTAAGGAAGAATGGAAATAGAAGGATAAGTAGATTAATGCATTTCATAATACTTGCTTGTGTTGAAAGAAGATTTTAAAGATAATACACTTTAGTATCTAATCAGTAATATTCTGCACAAATATGGCAGAATTTTAAGGTCAAGTTCAATTTATAATCTTGCACTTGCACTTGAGTTTGTACCTGCCCGTTCCATTCAGGCGGGCTTGCACTTTATGGTACGGGCTTCGCCAGGTTAGGGAATAGGTTATTTCTTGCTTACTTCCTTTTTTTAATAAAGTGCACAATTTTAGGATAGTTTTTTTCTTCTAATAAATTTTCAAAAACAGCTTCTTAGAACAAAAAATATTTCATGCGTTTGCCCTAG
>CALGLY010000658.1 GCA_937959095.1 uncultured Saprospiraceae bacterium | reverse complement strand
TCTATCATAACTACCGACGAGCAGCTTACTTCAATGATACATATAGTTTAATATCTTCTATAATAACGAATATAGATACTACACAACTGCATATATTCAATAGTCTTGCTATTCAACAAATTTGTATCTACTTGGGAATAGATACCATTATTAAGTATCAAAATAAGAGCTTTATAAAAATGGAAGAGGCACTAGAAGATACTAGCAAGAGTAATGACATAGATAGAAAAACGCAGCGTATTTTTGAAATTTGCAATCTAGAAGGAGCGCATACCTATGTGAATCTTCCTAGTGGTCAAAAATTATACTCGATTAAGCAATTTCAGGAGCAAGGATTACAGTTAGAATTTCTTCAGATGCCTGAATATCAGTATAAACAATTCAAAGATGACTTTGTGCCACATTTGTCAATTATTGATGTGCTAATGCATAATGGGAAAAAGGGAACGAAGGAGATAATTAATAACTACAAGCTAGTGTAAGAAGTTAAATGAACTTAGAACAATCTATACATAAAATTGCGAAAGAAAAACTAGACTATTATCGACAGTGGATGTTTGATGAGCCTATTGTGGTGAGTTATTCGCATCATGAAAAACTGCAACGACTACAAAAGTTAATGTATAAAGCAATTGTCTTTTTTGTAGAAAACTATAAGACTTATCGGCATTTGCAACCCATATCAGAAAAGGCAAATCAGATTATAGACATTTGGTCAAAGCGACCTTATCAAGTTGGTACGTATCGAACAGACTTTGTATATGATGCGAATCAGCAAGAAAAAATTATAGAAATTACTTGTCGCTTTTCTCTAAATGGTGTCTATCTATCAGCCATTATCAATATGATGGCAGAACATTACAGACAAACACATCATCCTTATTTGGTCGTGTTAGATGTATATAGTGATATTTATCAACACTTAGAAGCTTGTCATAAGAATGTGAGTGGGATTTATGTATTAGTAGGCGATGACAGAAGAAACGAATCCAAGTTATATACGGATATTTACGAAGAAATGGGGCTAAGGGTCATCCCGATTCATTTCAGTGAAATTAAAAAGAATTTTAAGAAGCTTGAGCAAGCTTGGGTCGTGGTAGAATTATCACTAGAAGAAATTGAATCTTTAGAATTAGAAGTCATAGAGGAATTATCCAAACTGAATATTATCAATGACTTGCGAACAATACTGCTCATTCACGATAAGCGTTTTTTCGCAGTTCTTGGCAATGAGCAATTTTTGGATGCTGCTTTGACTAAGGAAGAACAAGCTTTTTTTAAGCAGTTTTATATTCCTACTTATCGCTTCGATACTGCATCCGAGGAAATATGGACAAAAGCGAGACAGGATAAAGATAAGTGGATATTGAAACACCGTTCGCTCGGCAAAAGCCAACAAATATATGCAGGAGTAGTGACGGAACAAGCTACATGGGAGACCCTTTTTGAAACAGGAGCTATTCAAGAAATGGTGCTGCAAGAATGGATTCCACAGCAGCGAATGCAAGGCAAGGTAAACGGCAAACCCCATAGTGATTATGTAACAGGAACACTTTTGTTTTTTGATGATAATTATTTTGGATTTGGAGATTTTAGAACTTCTTCCTTTCCAGTCACAAACAAAGTGGATCATCGGAAAATGAGTTCTTTAATCCTAGCGGAAGGCAGCGAATTACTAGAGCAGCAATTTCAAAATTATATTAAGTAACGGTCATTCATTATGAGTATAGAATTGAATAAAAAGATAAATTCTTTTGCAGATTTAAATGAACGGGAAAGGGCTTTACTCCCTTCCGAACAAGATATTTTATTCTATAAAGAAAGTGGTTGGTATGCTAGTGATATTGTTATTCCTGAAGACTTGATTGCTTCTGCGATAGAGGGAGCAGATGCCTTTTATCGAGGAGAAAGAGACTATAAAGTAGCTAATATTAATGAAGTGGCTAATTCTCAATCTGAAATGGTATTGCGGAACAATGAATTCGTGACGCTACAGAAAAAAGAACTTCGAGCCGTAGGTTTTCATCCGATGATTAGTGCTATAGCGGCTACTCTATGCAATACCTCTGAAATTCGACTTTTTGCCGACTCTTTATTGTGTAAATATCCTACGAAAGCGCAGGAGCGTGGTATTGTTGGATGGCATACAGATAAGGCATATTGGCCTACTTGCACCTCTGATAAGATAATAACAGTTTGGATTCCATTGCAAGATTGTACGATAGATATGGGACCAGTGACTTACATCGATGGAAGTCATAAATGGAAAAACGAAACAGCACTAAAGTCATTTTACTCCTTCAATAATCAAAACTTATTGGATTTTGAGGACTACCTAAAGCAAAATAAAGCCAACCACAAGCGTTCAGCAATGACGCTTAAGAAAGGGCAAGTGAGTTTTCATAATTGTCATGTGATTCATTGTAGTTTGCCGAATACGAGTCAAAAAAGACGCTTGGCTTTAGCGTTGCATTTACAGGATGCCTCCAATGTCTATCAAAAAGTCTATAAAGATAATGGAGAACAAATTGTGATAGGCTATGATAAGTTGTGTGCAAACGATGCTGATGGAAATCCGAATTATAAAGATGAACAATTTTTTCCATTGCTATTTAGAGCTGATTAATTTAGTACTAAATTAGAAATGGAATTTAAGTAAATAATAAGCCTTGCTGAATTAGTTTTTGAAACTACTATTTTGAAAAAAAAACAGACACATTGTCTACATTAAAAAATAAAACTGTCTCTGCTTTATTCTGGGATTTCTTGGGTACATTTTCTACGCAAGGAGTAAGCTTTATTCTCACTATTCTATTGGCTAGAATTTTGAGTCCCGAAGATTTTGGGGTAGTAGGTATGGCATTAGTTTTCATAGGTTTATCTCAAATTTTTATGGATGCAGGGTTTTCGACTGCCCTAATTCAGCAAAAAGAAAATGATCATTTAACCTACTCTTCGGTCTTTTTCTTCAATATCGCGCTTGGTTGTTTCTTATTCCTCTTCTTTCAGCTTATTGCACCTTCGATTGCTAATTTCTACCAAATTTCAGAAATAGAACATATCATTCGGTATTTAGCCTTCAGTATTCCACTTTATGCTTTAACAGTAGTACAGGTAAGTATTTTAAAAAAAGAATTGCGCTTCAAAGAGCTGAGTCTCCGAATGTTTTTAGCCGGTATTATTTCAGGTATAGTAGGTGTAGTGATGGCTTTCTACGGATTTGGAGTGTATGCACTAGTTGCTCAAAGTATATTATCGAGTGTAGTAACTACTATCGTACTATGGAGCGTGAGCGAATGGCGACCAAGCTTGGCTTTTTCTTGGGAAAAACTAAGAAATCTACT
Source organism: uncultured Saprospiraceae bacterium (assembly GCA_937959095.1). Taxonomy (GTDB): domain Bacteria; phylum Bacteroidota; class Bacteroidia; order Chitinophagales; family Saprospiraceae; genus JAAUTG01. The sequence continues at coordinate 833 of CALGLY010000658.1, read as the reverse complement.
AGGATTTAGCAAATATGTATTTTTTGCACAGGTATTTGGACAAATCCTATCTAGGCTTGATACTCTAATCATAGGGAAGATGTTTTCAGCCGCAACTTTAGGCTTTTTCTCAAGGGCTGAATCACTCAACCGCCTAGTAGTGAAATATTCTTCTAGCAGCATCAATAGAGTGTTTTTTCCTGTATTAAGTAAGTTGCAAGACGATATAGAACGCTTCAAGAAAGTTTTCTTTAAAGCTATTACCGTAGCTGCTTCACTTACCTTTTTACTATCAGGTATTTGCATTTTTTCAGGGGAAGCAATCATTATCGGTTTATTTGGAGAGAAATGGCTGCCAAGTGTATTTATTTTCCAAATTCTTATGCTTCGTATCTTCAACTATCCTATTAATGCAGTCATCGTCAATGCCTTTTTAGCCTTAGGAAAAGCAAAAGAAAATTTTTGGCATGGCAATGTGCGAAAACTACTTAAAATAGGCACTTTATTAGTAGCAGTATATTATAGTTTTGAAGTTTTTCTATATAGCATTATTGTTGCCTCTTACATTGGAACATTCTATAATAATATTATTCTCTCTCGGCTTACAAATATTAGCTTTTGGAAGCAGATTTCTGCTATCTATAAATTCGCTTTACTATTTATAATAGCTGCTCTTCCTGCCTGGTATGTATATAACTATATACCTAATATGTTTGTGAAAACGCTGCTATCGAACATCGTTTTTGTAGCTATCTATATGCCATTAGCACTTATTATAGATACAGAATTATTCAGAGACTTAAAACGAATAATGATTCCTCAATGGAATATCCTATTGAAGAAGATGAATAAAA
>CALGLY010000657.1 GCA_937959095.1 uncultured Saprospiraceae bacterium | reverse complement strand
ATACTCCATTACATCTATTTCGCCGCTGGCTGGCCAAGTGCCATACAAATTATCAGTAGGCAACATCCAAAAAGCGGGCCAAATGCCTTGTCCTATGGGTTGTTTTAGCCGTGCTTCTATGCGTCCATATGTCCAATCACCAAGATCTTTCGTCCGTAGTCGTGCCGAGGTATAATTTGCACCACTATAGCTTTCTTCTTTGGCAATAATCTTCAAGCTTCCACCAGAAATTGTTGCGTTATCAGTACGAGCAGTATAATGCTGCAATTCATTATTTCCCCAACCACCTGCGCCAGTTTGTGCTTCCCATTTCGTCCAATCTACGCTTGTTCCATCAAAATTATCTTCCCAAACTAAATTCCAACATTGTGCTTCTAGGGATTGATAGAAGGCGAGGCAAATCGCTAGGTATAGGTACTTTTTCATACTGCTGTGTTTATGACTCTTGAATGTAAGTAAGGTAAAGTTGGTAAAGAATTGGGACGCTTGGCTTGAATTTATATTCAAACCAAACAAAATGACTCTAATTAATAACCAAAATTGAACAATTCATTATTTACAACTAGAAAAACTGCACGCCACCACTCACCTGCACCTTATCCGCCTGTAGTTGGTAGAAAAACTGTCCTTGTTGCAAGCCATATTGTTTCGGATAGAAAGCCACTTGATGCTGTCCTACTCCTTGTTTCCCATTATAAAGTGTAGTAATTTTTTGTCCTGTAATGCTGTATAATTCTATGCGAACTTGCATAGCCTTCGGCAAGGTATAATGTAATTGTTTTCCACCGAAACCATCATCACTCAAATAGTGCTGAATGCCTCTCGGCTGCTGAGTTGTTGCGAGACTGGTTTGCACATTGCAGGAAAAACCCAAGTCGAGTCGTTCATAAGCATGTCCTAGGGCGTTATCTACACTAGCGGCATCCACACACAACCAATCTTCTAGCACGCTTGCATATACTTGTCGAAAATCAATAGTGTGGCGCAAATTGCCTGCACTATCTAGGTTTTGTAAGTTTGGATTATTGCCTACAAAACCACTACCATTCAAGCCGCCACCAAAGAGCAAGAGCGGTGCTGCTGCCCCATGATCCGTTCCACTCGATGCATTTTGTTGTACTCTGCGCCCAAACTCCGAATAGGTCATTGCTAGTACTTTGTCTGCCCAGCCACCTGCCGCTAAATCGGTATAAAAAGCACGCAGTGCCGAACCCAAATAGCGCATCAATTGAGCGTGTCTATTGCCTTGTCCTGCATGGGTATCGAAGCCATCCAAGGTAACGGTATAGAGCTTCGTGCCAAGGTTTCCTTTTATCAGACGCGCTACAGTACGCAATTGCTGGGCTAAAGGATTGTTTTGCTGATAATCTACTGCATTCGTAGCGCGTTCAGAAGCGGCGGCTATTGTTTCGGCATAAATAAAGGTGCTGTTTGCGATAGTCCGCATATAACCAAGTTGTTCGCCTACGGTACAATCTGGCAAATTATCGAGAGGATAAAGTTGTCCATTTCTTGCGATTTCTTCTAGTTCTTCGGGTTCGTTCACCGTCACCGAAAGATTGACCGCTTCCATATTATTGAAAGTCAAAGAACCAAAGCCGCCTATCTGGATAGCTGGCGGTATTTCAGGTGGATTTTCGAGATAATTTGGGTAACTTTCATTCAGATAACGCCCCAACCAACCCGAACTATCTAGCACCTCCGAATCACTCCCCGACGACCAAATATCTGTAGAGCGAAAATGAGATAAATTCTGTTCAGGATAACCAACATTATGCACGACGCGCATGGCATCTTCTTCCCAAAAAGGCAGGATATCGCCGAGTGCATTTGGGATAGAAAAACTATTATTTAAAGCAATAGATTCATTGCGTGGAATCCGCAAATTGGGGCGATAATTCGCATACGTACCATAATCGAAGACAGGAATAATCGTATTCAAACCATCGTTACCTCCTTTTAGGCGGATAAGTACTAAAATACGATCGCTTTCGCTATTATTTAAGGCAATACTAAGCGGCGATGCACCTAGCGCACTTACTGGCACTTTACCCAATAGCATCGACGTGCCACCTACAATTCCAAGATTGCGAAGGAAGCCGCGTCTGCTCCAGTTTTGGTGATCTTTGGTGTGTGCTTCGCCATGCTCCAATGCGCTCCCATGACGACTTTTTTTATGATGATTGTGCGTAGACATAGTTGTTGTTTTTTGTACTTTGAAAATCCCATTCTTAAGCCAACTGAAAATCAGGCTGTCGTATCAGATATCGTATCAGCAAACCGACCTGTGTAGGAGCTTCTTCCCAATACAAATTCCAGCTTCCGTCTTCATAGTAGTTTTCAGGAATTTCGCTTTTGAATACAATCGCTGCCCGCTCGTAAGTATCCTCATTTTGGAAACCATTCGGAATCAAATAATCTACAATGGCACGACTCACCGCATAGGGATCATTAGAATTGCCTACTAGCGAAAGCGCGATTCCTAAAAGTAACTCTGGTTGCTGCTGATAAACCGCTCCGAGTATACCCTCTGCATGTTGCCAACGTGCAGGTAATTTGCTACTATCAATCCAGGTTCGATCTCCTTGCCAGCCTGCTACATCTACTGGATTGAAAATTCGTTGTCCTAAAACCGAACTCGTATAGAAAATAAAGCGTACAAATTCATCACTCAATTCTTCCACGCCCCACTCGGTTGCTATCATCAGCATATGCTCGATAGGCGATTTTATGACTACGCCTATATTAGCGGCATCAAAGAAATGTTCGCTTTGAAAAAGTTGGCGTAGCACAGGTGCAATGTTGAAATTATTGGTTTTGAAGGTTTCCTTCATGCCTACTAAAATGCTTTCTTCTACTTGAGGAGCTACAAATTGCTTATAGAATTTTGTACAAATTAATTCCGCTATTTCATCAGCTCGTTCCTCGAATAGAATAGTATGCACATCCATATAATTCCAATTACCTGTGCGTCCCAGAATCGTTTTTTCACCGCTATCATGTGTGAATGGGCGAAAGAAAACAGGCGCGCAGACTTCCTCTAGGTCATTCCAGCCCGTCAAAGCACGTGCGGTTTCCTCGATGTCTTGTTGGGTATAGCCGTTGTCGCGCCCTAGTGTGAAGAGTTCAAAAAGCTCGCGGGCATAATTTTCATTCGGCTCAAGACGAGTGTTCTGAACGCCATTCAAATAAACGAGCATCGCAGGTGTTTTGCCCATTTCTATTAGGAAGGTTTTGAAATCTCCCAAAGCGTATTCTTGCAATAATTTATGGTAGGCATATTGCCAAGATGGACAGACATAGGCATCAAGTTCTGTTACGAAATGATTGTGCCAAAACAAGGCTAGTTTCTCCCGAAAACCATGTTGAAACATATCCCTACCCCATTGCATTATCCACGCATTCGATTGCTCGATATAATCTTCATTGCCTTCATAATCGGAACGCGTATAATTTGCCCAATAAGGTGCTTCTGGTAAAGGCAGATTGATTGCTTCATCTATCATTCGATTGACCAAAGCTGTGGGTGATTCTTCGAGCGCAGCCGCAATATTCTTAGCTGCTATCCCGAATCCCATCCGTCGGTAGAGGTGCTGCACGCGCTCCCTATTCCAAGGACGTTCTTCGGAAGGCACATAAGGAGCGAGCGTTCCCGTTGCACATTCGAGTAGGTTCATAAGCTTGTTATTTCACTTTATTGAATGGAGGTTCGATAAGGCTGTTTTTAGGCTTATAAAGATACTACTTTTCTTCAAACTTTTGAAAAGTCCTTCAAGGAGGACATTTCTAAACTTGTTTTTCAAATTATCAAATCAACAAAACGATGGCTTTCGTGCGTTGCACTTAATAACTATACTTTTCTTAAAATCTCGTTTCAAGACACCTTTCTATCAGCATTTGTTGTTAATTTACGAAACAATCACAAATGAAGATGAATCGAATTATCGTACTATTACTATTCTGTTGTTCTACTTTATTCGCAACCGCTCAAAACGGACAGCGTGAATTATTTCAACTGGACATAACTACCAAATCAGAAGTTTC
>CALGLY010000656.1 GCA_937959095.1 uncultured Saprospiraceae bacterium | reverse complement strand
CCACGAGAAAGCCAGCATCTGCCAAAGCCCAAGCTGCATGTTCCCTACTCGAACCACAACCAAAGTTGCGCCCTGCTATCAAGATTTCGCCGCCATAAATCGGATTATTGAGTATAAAATCTTGAATCGGGTCGCCATTCTTATGGTATCGCCAATCTCGAAATAAATTCTTGCCAAAACCCTCGCGCGTAATCGCTTTCAGAAAACGTGCAGGGATAATCTGGTCGGTATCTATATCTGCTATCGGCAGAGGGACTGCCGTTGATGTTAGTTTATTTATTGGATTCATTTTTTGAATTGACAATTGAAAATGGAGAGTTGAAAATTATCTCTTGTGCTTTAATACACTTAGACAACCTACAAGAATAAATTTTCAATTTTTAATTTTCAATTAAGCTCACATCTACGATATGCCCAGCAATCGCTGTAGCCGCAGCCGTCAAAGGACTAGCCAAAAAAGTCCGCGCTCCTGGTCCTTGCCGTCCTTCAAAGTTCCGATTGGAAGTCGAGACACAATATTCGCCTGCGGGAATTTTATCTTCATTCATGCCAAGACATGCACTGCACCCCGGTTCGCGCAATTCAAAACCTGCCGCAGCGAGTACTTTATCTATACCTTCTTCCTGTGCTTGTCGTTCTACTTTCTTCGAGCCAGGCACGACGAAAGCGGTGACATTATCGGCTTTTTGCTTGCCTTTTACATAGTCTGCCACCAAGCGTAAATCCTCGATGCGCGAGTTGGTACAACTACCGATAAACACATAATTTACTTGCTTCCCAAGGAGTTGTTCCCCTCCTTGCAACCCCATATAATCTAAAGACTTTTTGCCGCTTGCTAGCGTTGGTACATTGGCTGCAATTTTGATGCCCATCCCTGGATTCGTACCATAGGTAATCATCGGTGTGATGTCGCTGGCTTCAAAGGTATATTCCTTATCGAAAGTCGCGCCTTCATCGGTTTTTAAACTTTGCCAAAAAGCAATTGCTTCTTCCGATTTTGGTGCATTCGGTGTTTTGAGCAAGTAGTCAATAGTCGTTTGGTCGGGGGCAATCATGCCGCCCCGTGCGCCCATTTCGATGCTCATATTGCAAATCGTCATGCGTGCTTCCATCGAAAGACTTCGGATTGCTTCGCCTGCATATTCCACGAAATAGCCTGTACCACCTGCCGCCGTCAGCTCCGAGATGATATAAAGTATAATGTCCTTTGCAAAGACGTTTTTACCCAAGTTACCATTAATCGTGATTCGCATCGTTTTTGGACGTGTTAGAATCAGGCAATTGGTCGCCATCACTTGCTCCACTTGACTTGTACCAATACCAAAGGCAATGCAACCAAACGCGCCATGCGTGGAGGTATGACTATCGCCACAAACAATGGTCATACCCGGCTTAGTCAATCCCAATTCTGGCCCGATGACATGGACGATGCCTTGTTTTTCGTGTCCTAAGCCGTAAAGTTCCACGCCAAATTCTTCGCAATTCGTATAGAGTTTGGCTACTTGTTCGCGCGATTGTGCTTCTTTTATCGGCAAATGCTGATTGATGGTTGGCACATTATGGTCAGCCGTAGCGGTGGTTTTGCTGATGTGTCGTAAACCAATACCACGCCGTTTCAAACCATCAAAAGCTTGCGGACTCGTCACTTCATGGATGAAATGGCGATCTATGTAAATCACCTCGCGCCCGCTTGGTATTTCGCGAACCACGTGGCTATTCCATATTTTATCGAATAGTGTTTTCAATCTATTTTTTATTATTTTAAACGCAGAGACGCGAAGACGCAGCGTTTTTTATTCAAATTTCTCTGCGTCTTCGCGCCTATGCGTTCAAATTACTAAGTCTATCTATTTTTTCTCATTCCTAAGCCGCTTGCGCTATCAAAACCTCTTCTATGATTCGTAACAAATCCTTATTATCTACTTCTTTCTTACTATCTGCTACGGCTAGAAAATGCGGGTATATAGCATCCAATTCTACTTTGCTAAGGCTGCGTCCTAAGTTCTTGGCCCGATAAGCAATTGCCGAGCGACCACTACGCGCCGTAAGTACAATAGAAGAAAAGTCAACGCCTACATCTTTTGGATTGATAATTTCGTAAGTTTCGCGGCTTTTTATCACGCCATCCTGATGAATGCCTGAAGAATGCGCGAAGGCATTATCGCCTACAATCGCCTTATTTGCTTGCACCAATACGCCCATTTTCGTTGCGACCAAGTTGCTCATGCCTTTCAGCATTTGGGTCTTAATATCCGTATGAAAAACGCCTTTTTTGCGATGCTGTAGAATCATCACGACTTCTTCGAGCGAGGTATTTCCTGCCCGTTCTCCGATGCCATTTAAGGTGCATTCTACTTGGGTTGCACCATGTTCTACGGCTGCTACAGAGTTCGCCGTTGCCAAGCCCAAATCATTGTGACAATGTGCCGAAATTCGTACCTTATGAATGCCTTTCACATTTTCGATGAGGTACTGAATCTTAGCCCCGTATTCATGTGGCAAGCAATAGCCTGTGGTATCTGGAATGTTGACTACGGTCGCGCCTGCTTTTATCGCTGCTTCTACGATGCGTGCTAGATATTCATTATCGGTGCGACCAGCATCTTCCGCATAAAACTCCACATCTTCCACAAAGCTTTTCGCATATTTCACGGCAGCTACGGCACGTTCTAGTATTTTTTCGCGGGTCGAATTAAACTTCGATTTGATGTGTGAATCCGATGTACCTATGCCTGTATGTATGCGCGGATACTTGGCATAGGTGAGGGATTCGGCTGCGGCTTTTATATCTTTTTCTACGGAACGACTAAGCCCACAAACCGTAGCATTTTTAACCAGCTTACTGATTTCTTGAACAGACTTAAAATCACCTGGTGAAGAAATTGGAAACCCTGCTTCTATCACATCTACGCCCATTATATCGAGCTGTTCTGCAATGATGAGTTTCTCCGAAGTTACTAACTTACAACCGGGGACTTGCTCGCCATCTCTTAGCGTGGTATCGAATATATAAATCTTTTTGCTCACAATGCTATATTTTTAATAAATGGCAAACAATTATTCGTCTACCATTTATTATTTCCATCTTAAATTTCAGTATTAGATACTAAAATAGAATTTTTGAATTAGTTGATAAACCAAAAGTATTCGCTGTGAGAAGGCTATCCAAGTATAAAAAATGAGAAAATTACGTTTTCTAAATTGAAGGATAATTTAAAATCAGCTAATCTTAAAAATGGATTGTTTTACGATGGTTCTTCGCGATAAAAGTAGAAGTATTGTGAAAATAAAACTCTATCTTCTGTCGCGGCTTTGTTCAGCTTTCATTTTTATACCTTTGCTGCAAATACAAACTACTATACTATGAAATCATTTTTGCTTTGCTTATTCGTCAATTGTAGCTTAGTGCTTGCAGTGGCCCAGCAGTCTTATTTTCAGCAAGAAGTCAATTATACGATAGCTGTGACGCTGGATGATGAAGCACATACTATCAGTGGAACAATTGATATGGAGTACATCAATAATTCACCCGATGAACTTGAAGAGATTCCATTTCACCTTTGGCCAAACGCTTTCTCTACGAAACAAACTGCTTTCGCAAAACAAAAACTACGTCAAGGCAGTACCCGATTTTACTACGCCAAGGAGAAGAATATGGGTAATATAAGCGGCTTATCCTTCACCGTAGATGGGAAAAATGCAAGCCTTATTCCCGACGCGGAACAGCCTGATATAGCTGTTCTAAAATTACCAAAAGCCCTAGCTTCAGGTGGAAAAGTGCAAATAAGTACGCCTTTCACCGTAAAAATTCCAGCTTCCTATTCTCGTCTAGGACATGTAAAGACTTCCTATCAGATGACGCAATGGTACCCGAAACCTGCAGTATATGACCACAAAGGTTGGCACGCCATGCCTTATTTGGATCAAGGCGAATTTTACTCTGAATTTGGCTCCTTTGATGTGTCTATCACGCTACCAAAGAACTATGTAGTGGGCGCAACAGGTACATTACAGACTGCGGATGAGAAAGCATTTTTGAAACAAAAAACAGCAGATACGAAAGCTTACTTTGCAGGTGATACGACCCTTTTTGCCTTCAAAAACAGATTTCCAGATTCGGATTCAGAAATGAAAACTATACGTTATACCGCAGAGAATATCCATGATTTTGCTTGGTTTGCAGATAAGCGTTTTCGAGTAGCAAAAGGCGAGGCAAAACTGGCTTCGGGCAAAAAAGTAGATACTTGGGTGATGTTTGCAGGCAATGAAGAAAAACTCTGGAAAGATGCCGTAGATTATGTAACGCGTTCCGTAGAATTTTACTCGAAGCATGTAGGCGAATATCCCTATCCGCAAGCAACAGCGGTGCAGAGTGCGTTGAGTGCAGGTGCAGGGATGGAATATCCGATGATTACGGTGATTGGGCGGTCGGGGAATGCAAAAGCCTTGGATGAAGTCATCACGCATGAGGTGGGACACAATTGGTTTTATGGCATTTTGGCATCCAATGAACGCGACCACCCATGGATAGATGAAGGTATGAATTCCTACTACGAATTTCGCTATATGTCGGAATATTATGGCGATTCTTCTATGGAAGATATGTTACCGAATATAGTGCGCGGCAGTTCTGAAATGGGCTTAGGCGAAGGTGGCTATTTGTTTTTAGCGCGCCAAAATAAAGATCAAGCACCTGATACACATTCGGATGCGCTTACTAGTATCAACTACGGCTTAGGCGCGTACATGAAACCCGCAATGGTTTTCCGACACCTAGAAAAGTATTTAGGCGAGGCAACATTTAATAAAATAATGCGCGACTTTTACGATAAGTGGGAATTTAAACACCTCTATCCAGAAGATATAAAAGCGCATTTTGAAGCAGCAACGAAGAAAAATCTGAACTGGTTTTTTGATGGCTACTTATATTCTAATGATAAATTGGACTATGCCGTAACAGGCATCAAGAAAGAAAATAATGGCTATCAATTAAAAATAAAGAATAAGGGAGACATCGCTGCGCCTTTCCCGCTTGATTTTATGCAGGGCGATAGAATTGTTAGCACGCAATGGATAGAAGGTTTCAAGACAGAGCAATTGGTGAGTGTACCGAATGGCGATTATAACAGAGTGGTAGTGGATGGACAACGCCTAAGCCTCGACCTGAATCGTCGGAACAATACGGCGCGGATAAAAGGCTTTCCGAAAACAGGCAGTCCATTAGGTTTGAATTTCCTAGCTAAAGTGGATGACGATAATCGTAATAACATCTCGATTGCACCTGCTTTGAGTTTTAATAATTACGATAAATTAATGCTCGGTGGCGTGCTGCACAATCTAACGGTGCCAGGTAGAAAATTTGAATTTGCCTTGATTCCAATGTATGGTTTCAAGTCGAAAGACTTGGTTGGTTTAGGGACGCTACGCTATAATATGTACCCGAAGACGGATGCAATCCAGAAGATTTCTTTGCAGTTGAATGGACGTAGCTTTAGCTATAATTTTGATGAGGTTTATGGCTTTCATAATAAATTCTACAAGCTTGCCCCTAAACTAGAAGTGGAATTGGGTAAGAAAGCAGCGACGAGCCTCGTGACGCAAAAAATCTCTTATCGCTATGTGAAAATATGGCAAGATAACGGGCGTGGATTGAACGTTGATTCGTTACTTTTCGAGCGCGAACAACGTGACTACGATGTGCATGAATTGCGCTATGAATTAGAGAAAAAGACCGCTCTAAATCCAATACGCACTTCCTTGACGCTGCATGCAGGTAAAGGTTTCACAAAGGCATTCGCGCATTTCAATCAGCGCATTAGCTACTCGAAGCCGAAGAAAGGTTTGAATATTCATGCTTTCGGTGGTTACTTCTTGAGCTACGATGGACCAGATGCCAATGCTCGTTTCTTGATAAGTGGTACGAATGGCTTTGGTATCTTCCAAAAGGATTATCTCTACGATGAACTCATGCTTGGACGTAATGATACGGAAGGCATTTTCGCGAATCAATTGAACTTCCGCGATGCGGACTTGAAGACAATTAGTAATATCGGAGCAAGTAATGAGTGGATGTTTGGTGGTGGTTTGCGTTCGA
>CALGLY010000655.1 GCA_937959095.1 uncultured Saprospiraceae bacterium | reverse complement strand
GTGATGGTGCAGTTGAGGACTTATTTGGTAAGTCCGTATCTATTTCAGGCAATTATGCCATCGTCAGTGCTTATTGGGATGATGATAATGGTAATCGTTCTGGTTCGGCTTATATTTTTGAACGCGACGGCACTGGCAATTGGTCAGAAGTACAAAAATTCACCCCTAGTGATGGTGCAGCTCATGACTTCTTTGGTCGGTCGGTGTCTATCTCAGGCAATTATGCCATCGTCGGGGCGTATCAAGACGATGATAATGGTACTGATTCAGGTTCGGCTTATATTTTTGAACGCGATGGCACTGGAAATTGGTCAGAAGCGCAAAAAATCACTGCTGGTGATGGTGCAGCGGATGACAGTTTTGCTTGGTCGGTATCTATTTCAGGCAATTATGCTATCGTGGGCGCTCATCAAGACGATGATAATGGTACTGCTTCTGGTTCGGCTTATATTTTTGAACGCGACGGCAATGGAAATTGGACAGAAGTACAAATACGCACCCCTAGTGAAGCCGTAGCTGGTGACTTATTTGGTAAGTCCGTATCTATTTCAGGCAATCATGCCATCGTGGGAGCTGAATTTAGGGGAGCTTTTGGCGCAGCTTCTATTAATAATTTATGTAACATTATATTAGACGATATCAGTATAAGCAACGAAACTTGTCCGGAAGCTAATGACGCTACTATCAGCATCACCGCAAGTCAAGCAAACGAAATAGAGTATTCCATAATGAGTGGCGTATGGCAAAGCTCCAATAGTTTTACAGCTCTAAGTGCTGGTACTTATACTGTAAAAGTACGTAATGCTAATATGCCCTATTGTATTGTTGTTTGTACCGCAGAAGTCTTGACCGAAAATTTCCCTATCAGTAATAATACCCTAGACTTCGATGGGGTTGATGATTATGTGTTTACTGATATAACTCTCCCAACTTCCTACACCAAGGAGCTTTGGGTGAATATGACGACTAGCAATGGCTTGGAGAATCAATTTATTTCAGGCGGTGTAACACCAAGCCTCGGACATCGCTTCTACGCGCCTGCGCCTAACCACCAAGTGAGCGTAGGACATGATGGCGCTACTGCTGTACAAGACCCCAATCCTATCCAAGCAGGTTGGCAACACTATGCCGTCACTTATGATGCCGGCAGTCAAGTTATGAAACTCTACCACAATAGCGTAGAAGTCGACCAAGCGAGCAGTGTAGCTGTCTTTAGTTCGAACTTTGTGAGTTTGGGGGCATACTTTACTAGCCCATCTTTCCAGGGGCAAATGGATGAAGTTCGAATTTGGAACTACGAACGCTCCATGAGTGAAATTGCCGATAATATGCACAAGGAACTGATAGGTAATGAAAGCGGTTTAGTGGCTTATTATCGTTTCAATCAAGGCATAGCCGATGGCGATAATACAGCAGAAACGGCGCTCACCGATATTACAAGCAATACAATTGGTACGCTCTTTGGTTTTGAATTAAACAATGGAGCTAGCTCCAATTTCACCCGCTCGAATGCCCCTATCTTACTTAGTCTGATGGATGACGGGTCAGTTTGTTCAGGCGAACTCCTCACCCTTACCGCCACTTCTGGTGCAAGCAATTATGAATTCTTCTTGGATGCAGATGAAGACGGCGAACTGGATATGGGCGAAAGCCTCCAAAGTAGTGCCTCCAATGTGTACAGCAACAATGCTTTGAACGAAGGAGATATAATCGGTCTGTTAGTTACGGGAGAAGATGCTTGTGAAAATATTGTGACTGTTCCTGCTAATATTAGTAATTGTGGTGGTATCCGCCTATCGCCCAAAGTCTTCCTGCAAGGGCCACTCAGTGGTACGAGTATGAGTGCAGCACTCTCCACAGGCACACTCCTTCCCCTCACCGACCCTTATGGTCAAGGAGAAACGGTAGCATCCATCCCTGCGGGTGTCGTGGATTGGGTATTAGTGGAACTACGCGATGCGACTACGCCTAGCACCGTCATCGAAAGCCGCGCTGCTTTCTCACTCAGTGATGGGTCGGTCGTAGATGTAGATGGGGTTTCGGCAGTTAGTTTCGATACCGCTACGGGGGGCAGCTATCATGTCGTCCTTAAACATCGCAATCACCTCGGTGTGATGACGAAGATGGCGATTGGGTTTTGATTGATGGGTTACCTATTAATAAGTCGAAGGTTTACACTATGTAAACCTTCGACTCTTATTATCAAATTTTGTTATAACAATTGCTAGCCAATCGAAAATATAGCATATTCTTGTACGTTACCTAAAGCTTACTGAAAATGAAAAATCAGAAACTCACACTCAATCCAAGGCTCACGATATCTGCCTTCAAGCCCGTGCTTCTATCATAATGACTGTACTTTACATCAATACTTTTCACCAAGAAAGTCGGATGCTTCTTGAACGGTAAATTCACCTTTGCCAAACCGCCCGCAGGGCTATAACTCACGCCCACGCCATAGGAATGACTATTCAATTTCGATAAGTCATAATCGGAGGTATAGTAGGTATCATTGATGCTATGCGCCTTGTGTGGCTGAAAATAATCAGACGCGCTCTGCGTGTGATAGCGATAGAACGGCACGATAGCAAAGAAGCGATTGAATTTAATCGGTAATTCCGCACTCAAGGTATGTGCCTGCACACCCCAATTATCCCAATAATAGCGATAAGAAAGCCGCGCTATCAGTTGTTCCGAAAGATAGGTATTGAGTCGTAGCCCAATAGGAATTTTCAGCCGACTGCTTGGCAAATCTTCAATTTTAGCCGCAGCTTGCTCCTGAAAGTAGACCCGATGAAAAGGCGTAGAAAGTAAGCCTTCCATATAGGTTCCTTCCACTTGTAGCGCGATTTGCATCTTCTGATTAATCACCTGTGATACACCAAAAGCAGCATTATAAGAGCGTCGTTTGTTGGTCGGCACGCTCGATGTGCGCCGCAATTCCGAAGGATAAATCACTGCCCATTGATCTATAAATGCTTGTGCGCTGGCAAAGAAAGCCGTGTTTTCATCATCGGAAATATAATTGCCATGCAGTCCAAAATTGAAGGAGTAATAATCGTACTCCCCGCTACCCCCTACTCGAAAACCGAGGCTTTTATTTTGATCTTGTTGCCAAGTCAAACCCACATTGCCATGCACCCGAACATCGGAACTAGAATCAGAAGAACGAACATTATCAATATTATCGGTAGAAGCCGAAGAATAGTAGTCGTAACCACCATCCATATTCAATTTCAGCTTCGCAGAAAGCGGTGCAGAAATTGCTATTTTCTGTGTAAAATCAGTAAGCTGCTCCGTGCCAATGCCGCCTGTGACCGCCGCATTATTGCCATCTTG
>CALGLY010000654.1 GCA_937959095.1 uncultured Saprospiraceae bacterium | reverse complement strand
TTGTCGGAAGGTAAGGAGGGTTTTATTGTTAGTTTTCGTTTAGAGTTTGTCAAAAGAAGTGAGGTAAGTGAGTGTAGCTCTAAAAAAAATAAGTTAGCTCGTTTTACACAAGCTAACTTATCCTTTGCTTCTCTTAAGCTAAACAAAAGACTCTGTAAAAGAAAAAATCACAGTGCCTCCCATGTTCAATATTAAGCCATAGCCTCTTTCACCAAGTCTGCCGCCTCTTGCAAAAGGGTTGCAGAACGCACCGCTAAACCTGATTCATCAATGATTTGCTTTGCAATATCGGCATTTGTACCCTGAAGACGTACAATGATTGGCACTTTAATAGCATCCCCCATATTCTTATAGGCTTCCACTACCCCATTCGCTACACGATCGCAACGAACAATACCACCGAAAATATTAATTAAGATTGCTTTTACATTCGGATCTTTCAGAATGATTTTAAATGCTTGCTCCACGCGCTTTGCATCTGCCGTCCCACCTACATCGAGGAAGTTAGCTGGCTCGCCTCCCGAAATCTTAATTACGTCCATTGTAGCCATCGCTAAGCCTGCACCATTCACCATGCAACCTACGTTTCCGTCTAGTTTCACATAGTTTAGCCCCTGCTCATCTGCTTCTACTTCGGCTGCATCTTCTTCGTCTTTATCTCTCCATTCTATTAGGTCTTTGTGACGGTACATTGCATTATCATCCAACGTCATTTTAGTATCTACTGCAATCATTTCATCGAAACCATTGTGCATACAAGGATTGATTTCGATCAAGGTTGCATCCGCTTTCACATAAGCCGTATATAGCTTCGAGATGAATTTCACCATGCTCTTAAATGCCTTGCCACTCAAGCCTAAATTGAAAGCAACACGACGCGCTTGGAAACCTTGCAAGCCCAATTGCGGATCAACTTCTTCTTTATGCACTAAGTGTGGTGTCTCCTCTGCTACCTTCTCGATGTCCATACCACCTTCTGTAGAATATACAATTACATTGCACTTCTTATCGCGATCCGTCAATATAGATACGTAGTATTCCTTACAAGAATCAAAATCTGGCTTGTAAGCATCCTCTGTAATCAATATTTTACGCACGAGCTTACCGTCACCATCCATACCTCCTGGCGTTTGAGGTGTCTTTAGCATCATGCCAAGTATGTTCCCTGCATGTTCGCGCAGATCATTCATGCTTTTTGCTACTTTCACTCCACCACCTTTTCCGCGTCCACCTGCATGTATCTGTGCTTTTACTATTGCAAAAGCAGAACCACTAGCTTCTTGGATTTTTTTGTAGGCTGCTTCTGCTTCTTCTACAGTATGCACTAAAACACCCTGCTGTACTGGCACGCCATATTTTGCCAATAATTCTTTCCCTTGATATTCGTGTAAGTTCATAAACGAGGATTGTCAGACTTTATAAGTGTTCAAAAGGGGGCTATTTTCTTTTTATTAAGAATGCCCTTTTTAAACGTATGAAACCATATCTAAAACAAATATGGTTTTGAAATCGCGGCAAAAGTAAGGAATTAGATTTTTAGATGCTAAAGATAGGATGTGAGATTTAGGATTATTTTTTTAGGAAATGTCTTTTTTTGAACGCGGAGACGCATAGGCGCGGAGTTTTGGAAGGAAATTCAATCTATTTCATAGCCTAATTCAAATAGGACTTCCTCTCGGAATTTTTTATTTCGCTTTGCGCGCTCTAGTATCAGATCAATGATTTCTTGTTTTTTGAGTTTGCTTAAATCTTGCTTTATTTTATGGAGTGTTCCATCGTCGTTTTTTGCATCATAGACATACAGCTTGGCATCTTTGATATAATAAAGCACAGCCACTTTATGCTTGCAGACATCGCCCCAATCGTAAGGACAATCACAATCATGTTCTACGACTTCGAGCGCGGGATTTAGTTTTATAAGAACCGAATATTCTGTTGTCCCCCAGATATTCGCTGAAAATTCTAAATCGCCCACTTGCTCTACTTCTTCGACATTATCTTGTTCGTAATAATCGAAACCTCTAGTCACAATTTTAGATTCTACTTGCGCTTCAAAGTTTTTCAAACTAAGCATGGAAAGGATTTTTTATATCAATTTTTCAAGTTCAAGTCCAAGTGTCAAACGCAAGTTCAAGAGTGGATTTGAATTTGCGTTTGATACTTGAACTTGAACTTTGAATTTTTACCTATAAAAATAGGAGACACTCTTTCCAGAATGCCTCCTATTAAAAACATGAAGCGTTTGCTTCTATTTAATAACGATCATTCGTTTTGTTATCGTAAAATCATCGGTCTCTAAGGTGTAGTAGAGTACACCTGTTGGTAATTTTTTACCATCTATTTTTAGCTCATTATAGCCTTCGCTATAGGTTGCATCCCAATTTTGAATTACTTTTCCATTCACATCATGCAGCTTTAGATTTGCTTGCATTTCTGCGGGCAAAAGGAAAGCAATGATCGTTTCGTCCTTGAATGGATTCGGCGTATTTTGATATAATTCTACTTGAGTTGCTTGTGTACTAAAGTCATTAAAGACTAAAGTCGGTACTTGCAAACCTAGCGTTTCGTTATACGCTTCTGCACTCGTGTAGGTCGAATTGATACTTAATACATCACTGAGTTTAGCATCTTGTTCTGCTATGAAAACAAGGCTAAAGGCATCCGTATTTTCTGCTTTATCATTCCAACTTAATGTCATAATACCATCTTTCAAGAAGCCGAAATTACTCATGGTCGCGCTACCTTCTACTACATCGAGCAGTTCGAGTACTGCTGCATTATATTCTAATGTAAATTGATAGCCTTTCACTTCTTTAAGTGTTGCTTCCACAGGAATAGTATATTGATTCCCTGCTTTTAGCATCACATCATCGAGCTGGAAAGGAAGTATAGTATTAGAAGTACGGCCTTCTGGCTGCACTATTGCATTTGGAATGACTGAATCATTGACATCTCCAATCTTAATACCTATAAAATCAACATCTAAATAATCTTCTTCAAGATTATTGAAATTCTCCAACTCTGGGAAGTTCGCAGCCCAAGGATTAGTGGGATCTGGGAAAGCATAATTTCGTTGTACAAATCGCCAAGAGGTATTATTTTCTAAGCGTTCATCTATATGCAAAATGAGTTTTCTTAATTGCACAATATCAAAAGTCGTGATAGAACCAGAATTATTCGCATCCGCAGCTATAAGCTTATAAGGCGAATCCAATTGTTCTAATCCAAGTACGTGACGTGTAATCAATACCAAATCGTAAGTACTCACTCCATTCATATGATCGTCATCTCGCTCTGGCGTAATCGTATAATTGGTGCCAATTGGCAATTCAAATTCATAATATCCTTCGGCATTACTGACTTCCGAGTCACTA
>CALGLY010000653.1 GCA_937959095.1 uncultured Saprospiraceae bacterium | reverse complement strand
GACCTGCACAGAAGAAGCACCCAATAGAATAAATTCGACAACATCGCGCCAAGTTTCTATTCCACCGATACCGCTTATTGGGATATGTCCAATGCCTGGATGTTGCGCCAAGTCTTTGACCATATGTAAGGCAATCGGCTTAACCGCTGGCCCGCAATAACCGCCATTTGTACCTTGACCATCCACTACAGGATAGGGTGCATATTCATCCAAGTCCACTCCGACGATACTTTTAAAAGTATTGACCAACGAAATCGCATCCGTACCGCCTTGTGCTGCCGCCAATCCTGGGTCTACGATATGCGAAATATTAGGCGATAACTTGGTGATGACGGGTATATTTGCCATTTCCATTACCCATTCTACAATGGTCTTTAGCACTTCGGGTTCTTGCCCTACAGCCGACCCCATTCCACGCTCACACATTCCATGCGGACAGCCAAAATTGAGTTCGATACCATCTGCGCCAGCATTTTCAACATCTTTGATAATTTGCGCCCATTCTACTTTGGACTCCACCATTAAAGAGGCAATGACGGCATGGTCAGGGAAGTACTTTTTGACTTCCTCCATTTCTCTCAAATTATCCGCCAAAGGTCTATCCGTAATCAGTTCTATGTTACTAAAACCTGCCATTCTGGTATTTCTATAATTCATAGAACCATATCGGCTAGATACATTAATAACGGGTACGCCCAAGGTCTTCCAAACTGCGCCACCCCAACCTGCTTCAAAGGCTTTCATAATCTGATAGCCTGAATTGGTAGGCGGTGCAGAAGCCAACCAAAATGGATTAGGAGCTTTTATTCCTGCGAAATTTATATTTAAATCTGCCATACTTTTTTAATGTTGTAATGAGATAATGTTTTTGAATGCTTCAATGCTGTAATGAGACAATGAGTAAAACATTATCGCATTAACACATTATCGCATTTAAGCATTCTCTAACCAAGCGTGAATGCCTTGCGCTGCCATCTTTCCATCATAGGCCGCATTCACAACCTCCGCGCCACCATTAATCGCATCGCCGCCAGCAAAATATTGAGGCGTTTTAGTTTGAAAAGTAGCGGCATCTACTACTATTCTCTTTTTAGCATCTAGTGCAATGCCTATCGTCTGGAATAGTTCTTCTTTTTTAGATTGCCCTGTTGCTTTGATGACCATATCACATTCCACGACAAAATCGCTGTCTGGCACTTCTGATAAGCGACCATCAACGGATTGCGTTTTTCGGAATTGTACGCCTGTTACACTTCCATTTCCTGTGATAGCAACGGGTGTGGCATTGAAAATCCCTTTTACGCCCGCATTTTTTGCCAAGTCATATTCAAATTCATAAGCCCCTTTTTCGTTCTTCGCTCTGCGATAAACCAAAGACACTTCTTTCGCGCCCATTCGAGCAGCTTCGGAAGCCGCATCCATAGCCGTATTTCCACCACCAATGACCACCACTTTTTCACCTACAAAAGTGTTGTGATGATTCATTCTTAGGTCTTCAATAAATTCTACTGCACCGATGACATTCGCTTTGGTTTCGCCTTCTAGAT
This sequence comes from uncultured Saprospiraceae bacterium, assembly GCA_937959095.1. Lineage (GTDB taxonomy): Bacteria > Bacteroidota > Bacteroidia > Chitinophagales > Saprospiraceae > JAAUTG01. The sequence goes on along the minus strand of CALGLY010000653.1, from coordinate 3,037 downwards.
TCAAGAAATTAGTCGCGCCCATACCAACACCAATGAAGATGGCATCGTAGTCTTTTTCTAGCTGACTAATCTGTTCTTTTGAAGTAATAGGGGTATTATATTTGATGCTAAAACCTAATTGATTTTGTAAGTATTCAATTTCTGCTAAGGCTTCTTCATTCGTGATTTTATAGGGGGCAATGCCATGGACATTCAAACCAGAAGGCTTTGCTTTTGCCTCGTAAATCATGACTTCGTAGCCCATCGTGCGGAGTTCGGAAGCACAGGCAATACCTGCTGGCCCTGACCCGATAATGGCGACTTTTTTGCCATTACTAGTAGCCGCTCCGAACAATTCAATCTTTTGATCGATGACCTGTCTAGTGGCATGATTCTGCAAGCGTCCGATTTGTATCGGCGGCACATCTTGGTGATTGTATACACAAGCTCCTTCGCAGAGTACGCCCGTAGGACAAACGGTTGCGCAGGTATTTCCTAACCAATTGGTTTGATAAATCGTCTTCGCTGCGCCCGTGGTATTTTTGGTATGTATCTGCTTGATAAATAAAGGAATATCAATTCCCGTCGGACAGGCTGTCACGCAAGGGGCATCGTAACAATAGAGGCATCTTGAACTTTCATAATACGCCTCTGTATCATTCATCAATGGCTTTTTTTGTTTGAAATTCGCTTCAAATTCTTGCTCATTGGCGGGTCGTTTATATTCTGACATAGTTAATACTTTAATGCGATAATGATGCAATGCGATAATGTTTTTGAATGCTTTAATGCGATAATGTTTTACTCCTTGTAGCATTATTTCATTAAAGCATTTCAGCATTATCAAATTACAAGTCCGTTAGTCTTCCGTAGGTTTCTGGTCTTCTGTCTCTGTAGAATTGCCAAGTGGAACGGACTTCATCTATTAAATCGAGATCGAAATCAGCAATTAACAATTCATCATTTTCTCTGGATGCTTCTGCGAAAATTTGCCCACGTGGATCTACGAAATAGGATTGTCCGTAAAACTTGCCCAAATTCCAAGGTTTCTCTTCTCCGACTCTATTGATGCAGCCCATGAAATACCCATTCGCCGCCGCATGAGCAGGTTGTTCAAGTTTCCATAAATATTCACTCAATCCTGCTACCGTAGCCGATGGATTGTACACGATTTCTGCGCCATTGAGTCCTAAGGCTCTTGCGCCATCTGGGAAGTGGCGGTCATAGCAGATATACATACCGACTTTAGCATATCTTGTTTGGAAAACGGGATAGCCTAAGTTCCCTGGCTTGAAAAAGAATTTCTCCCAAAAACCTGTGGTATGCGGAATGTGATTCTTTCTGTATTTTCCTAAATATGTCCCATCCGCATCAATGATAGCGGAGGTATTGTAGAATATTCCAGCTTGCTCTTTTTCGTAGATAGGCACGATAATGACCATCTGATATTTTTTGGCATATACGGCCAATTTTTCGGTCGTCGGGCCAGGTACTGCTTCAGCAGAGGCATACCATTTTGCATCTTGCCCTGGGCAGAAATAAGGGGTATTAAAAATTTCTTGCAAGCAAAGTATTTGAACGCCTTTCTTTCCTGCTTCTTCGATATAGGGGATATGCTTATCGTACATCGCCTCCATGATTTCGGCTATTGTACCTTCTCCTTCCGTCATAGGAAGGCTCATTTGAATTAGTCCTGATTTTATTATTCTAGACATATTTTTTTAATTAAAATTAAAATAACAATGAAAGTTAAAATCTAAAAATTCGATTCTATTCATTGATTATCAAACAGATAAAGCAAAAAACATTAATTCGTTTATCTGTTTTTCCAACTCACTTTACTTCGCTTCTGATACTCTCCGAAGCCTGGCTTAATTAATGTTTCGCCTTTATCAATTACTTTTTTACCTCTTAAAAATACGGTCTCACATTTGCCCGTCACTTCCCAGCCTTCGTAGCAGGAATAATCGACATTCATGTGATGTGTTTTAGCAGATAGCACGTGTTTTTTATTTGGGTCAAAAATGACTAAATCAGCATCTGCCCCAATTGCGATGTCTCCTTTTCGAGGATGCAAGCCAAATATCTTTGCAGGATTGGTAGAAAGTACTTCCACCATCTTTTGCTTAGAAATTTTGCCTTTAGCAACACCTTCCGAATGCAGCAATTCTACCCGATGCTCAATGGCTGGGTGTCCATTCGGAATTTTTGAAAAATCGTCTTTCCCTAATAATTTTTTCTCCCAAGTAAATGGGCAATGATCCGTCGCGACTACATCTATTACACCTTGATTGATAGCCGACCAAAGGTATTCTTGGTCTTTCTTTTCTCTTAGCGGTGGACTCATGACCCACTTCGCGCCTTCAAAATTATCTTCATATAAAGACGCATCTAATATCAAATATTGAATGCAGGTTTCCCCGCGTACTATTTGATTTCTATGGTAAGATTTGCGAATCGCTTCGACTGCGCCCTCGCAAGTCATGTGAACGATATAAGCTGGCACATCTGCATAATTTGCTAAATCGCAAAAACGGCTGGAAGCTTCTGCTTCTGTTACTTCTGGTTGAGATAGATAATGATAAATTGGTGCGAGTTTACCTTCTGCTTTATGTTTAGCAATCAAATTATCAATGACATCGCCATTGGTCGCATGAACGGTGACCATGCCCCCATTTTCTCGCACCACTTTCATAAGTGCGGTCATTTGTCCATCATCCAACATCAATGCGCCCTTGTATGCCATAAAGGTTTTGAAAGAAGTAATCCCTTCTTCTTCTATAAAGTGCTTCACTTCCTTCGCTACGTCCTCATTGAAATCGGTGACAGCCATGTGAAAACTATAGTCGCAATAACAATTATCATCAGAGCGCGATCGCCACGATTTCAAGGCATTCCCTAAAGTGTCGCCTTGTGTTTGTAGAATAAAATCAATGACGGTAGTTGTTCCGCCATGCAAGGCTGCCAATGTACCTGATGCATAATCATCGCTGGAATACGTTCCCATAAAAGGCATTTCCAGATGGACATGTGGGTCAATCGCTCCTGGCATCAGCCA
>CALGLY010000652.1 GCA_937959095.1 uncultured Saprospiraceae bacterium | reverse complement strand
TCTACCATCATTGAGTTCTGCACAAGGCGATGCTCCTTCAGCAGCAGTAATTACCTCAATAGGTGTAATCGCATTCGTAAATCGAATAGGCGTTACTTCATTACTTACTCCTTGTACTCTAAAGCAAATATCATACATCTTCGTACCAGGATCTACGGTTGCACCATTCGGGTCAGAATTGAACCATGCCACCGTCAAAAATCCAGCAGCGGCTTCATTCGGACCGAATAGACTCGGTCCCATATTAGGGAAATCCAAGTTTGGTTCAATAGATACAAAACTTACTATGCTCGTGTCCCATTCCATCGTATACTGAAAACCTGAAACGCGCTCAAAGAAATCGGCGGTGACAGGCAAACAGAAAAACTCTTCGGGACAGGGAATGATTTCGGCCGCGGAGAGGGTAACAGGCACACCTGCTACGTTCACCTCTGCTCGCGTCATATTCGGAAAATCGACCCCAATATTTCGGGTAGAAGCATTCGGACGAGTGATGAAGACCGAGGCTTCATTGATTTGAATCGTGGAACTACTTCCACAATTATCTCCCGTTTCGAAGCAAATATCAAAGAGTCCGGCACCATCATCTAGAGTAGTTCCCAGTCCCCCAGGTTCTTCCCAGTCGAGCACAATGAAACCATCTTGAATAGTTGCCAAATCAAAACTACTTTCATCTAAACCAGGGAGATTAAAATCCTCCACCGTTAAGAAAGTTACAGCTTCTGGATCCCAAGTGATGCTATATTTCATTACTAGGATGTCAGTGAAATCCTGTGTATTAATAGTAACACAAAATTGTTCACTATTCACATAGGTACCTGTACCAGAATCTAGTTGAAAGGAAGGTTGTGCATACAAACTTACTTGAATCCCAATACCGAAAAGAAGAAGGGCAAACAGCTTTTTCATGAGTGCTAGCTTTATTGCTTTTTTTATTGACATAATCTAAATAGACAATGTACAATTGCGAATTGACAATGAAGGGTAGTTAGATTAACTCATTGTTAATTCGCAATTATCAATTATTAATTGAATTTTAGTTTGCGAAAGAGAAGGCTATGTTAACTTCGTGTGTAGCTCCAGCAGATGGTCCGAAAGAACTAAAGGAATAATCGAACCCATAGCCGATTTTCAAATTCCGTGAATAGCTTTCGCTATCTCCTAATAGAAGTCCTGCTTCTACGTGTGCATTCTTTGCGGTGGAAACTCCAGTACCTATCCAAAGATTTTGTGCAAATTGGTAGCGCACATTTACATCCACATTGATAGGTGCATTCGGCACATATTTCACCCAAACCGAAGGTTCTATGAAATTTTCATCATTGAAGAAGGAAATGAGACCAAACTGTCCGTAGATGTGTTGTACTCTTTTCAGAGAAAAATCTCCTGTATCATCTTGGAAAGTAAGATCTAGCCCAATGACTTGAGGTACAGATACGCCACCATAAAGATAGCCACCATCGCGCCCAAGTGCATTCACATAGGTATAGGCATAGACTCCAAAGCCCACATCAGGATGCACCTGTGATTGATCACCTGCTGCACTGATATCGCCTTCATCTTTCAGGCGTAGCTCATCGGTGCGAATGCTATACTGTACTGCACCAGCACTAATGCCGAGGCTAATACCGCTATATTCAGGATCGCCTGAAATAACACCTGCCATGCGGCCATATATACCAGTGAATCCTGTAGGACCTGTTTGGTCATTAATTAAATGCCCACCGAATAGCATATTCGTTGAATAATCGGTAGTCAAATATTCACCACGAAGAAGCTGTGTACGAGGCGCATTGGCATAATCCGTCCATTGCACGCGGTAAGATGCCCCAAAAGAAGCATTATGCCCGAATGCCAAAAAGTCGCTACTCATAGCAGCTGGATTAATCACCGTATTTTGCTCTCTATACTGTGTGAATAGGGAAAGTTGCTGTGCTTGAAGAATCGTTTGTACTCCAAAGAATAACAGCAATGTCGTTGCTAGTAGTTGAATCGCTCTCATGAAGAGGAACCGGTTTTGAGTGTTTGAAAATCAAAACTATGACCGAATGGACAATTGAAAATTAAAATCATTTTTTAACGTAACTCTTATACCATTCCATTAGACAAAATGCCAAATAATCCACTACTCATAATGGATTATATGACCATAATATGAACTTGACTTTAGTCATTGGCTAAAGTCAAGATAAACCACCCTCTATTGATTTGTGAATCACAAATCCAGAAAATGACAATGATTTTTTACACTTATTTTTAAATAGGGAAATAGGATTGACCTAACGTTCTCTTAGCTAAAAAATAATACAAAGCTGGTTTTGACAACTTAAATTTTGTAGCAAAGTAAGTCCCTCTTTTGTAGGAATACAAGACAAATTCCCTATTTTAAAGATACCTATACGCTCTATCTTGATTAGACTTTAGAAAAACTCATAAGTCTTTGGCAAATTGGTATTTAGCCTTTAGCTTACTTAATTTTTTATTTTCATAATACTTGATAGATAGCTTTTTATAAAATTGAATATTAAGAGAATCCATTTTAAAAATGCTAAATGTCAAATAATAAGAAACTAAAAGCATATAACGTTATCCAAACGTCTATTCTTTAGATACAGGTATTCAAAAAATCGTGCAAAATTAGAAAAATATTAGACTTTGCTTAGCGGTAAACTAATATTTTACGTTTTCTATAGTATGTCTTACAAGTAATTGGTAATCAGAAAGCAGCGGTGCTGCCTGATAGCGTGAATAGAGCCCAGCATAGGTGTATTAGCCTATCTAGACTATTAAGTGTGAGTTGTAACTTGTTGAGATTGTTTCTACTGCCAGTAAAAACGACTGCAAATATAACGGAAAAATATGGTAGGTAGATTGTAATCGACTATGTTAAAGTAGGAAAAAACAAAAAAAAACGGTAGAATACCCTAAGAAAACGGTGTTGTGGAATGGAGAATGGAGATTTGAAAATGAAAAATGAATACGTTTACAAACCAAAGTGCCTAGCCCCTAGTGTCCATCACCCCTTAAATAAATACCTCTCTGTTGCAAAAAACTGCAACAGAGAGGCTATTAGTTATAATATAAATGAAGATTTTTAATTAAAATCAGCTTTTAGCCAAGTCTTTTCCTCCATCTAGATAATCTTGATATTCGCGTAGTTCTGCCCACTTGCCTGCTTCTGCCAATTCTGCTTGCTTTGGCCAAGTATCTGGAACGGCTAGGCGGTAGCGATCACCTGCATCACTCAAAATCTTCTTGATGCGACTAACTGGTGCTTTCGCCAAGTCCGACCAATTATCTATGCCACCTGCTTTCAGTAAACTTTCAATTTTCGGCCCGATTCCTTCTACTACTTTCAAATCGTCTGGATTGGCAGTGATTCCGAGTAGTTTCACCATCATTTTCTCTGCCTTCGATGGCGAACTGAAATCACCTGTTGTCTCGCGACCTGTATCTAGGAATTTTTGATATTTAATCAATTCTTCCCACTTACCTTCATCTGCTAGTTTTGCTTGCTCCGACCACGTCTTCGGATCGTGCATGCGGTAGTTTGGTCCTGCTGCATCCAGTATACCTTGCAATCGCTCTGTAGAAGCACCTGCAAATGCGCCCCATGTCTTAATTCCATCTTTCTTCAATAAGCCCTCAATCTTCGGTCCGACTCCTTCTACGATTTGAAGATTATCGTTGCGGAATGCCATCGCATAATTGTTCGTCTTATATCCATTTAGTCCATCCCAATCGCCCGAAGCTGCATAGCCTGCTTGGTTGCGATAGTAGTACCAATTGTGCTTCGTGCCTTCAAATGCAGCCCCTAGTGTAGCATCATCTGCTTTCGCTAAATCATCTACTGAACCAATGCCGTTCTTTTCTAGAATGGTCATTGCATCATCATTCATACCAGAAATAGCTGCTAAACCGCTTGAGCCATACTTACCTGAAAGATCATCGCCGTCGTTGCCTGCGGAAGTTACTATACTTACATCGTCATCGTTCCCTGCGGAAGCGACGATACCGTCGTTGCTCGTATCCACAGCATTCGATTCTGCTAATGCCAACTTCGATTGCATAACCGATCTATCTGCTTCGCAGCGATTAAGCGCGATGCGTGTTTCTGAATTTGCTTTTTCTAATTCTTCTTTAGAATAACGTAGAGATGCTAATTCTTTCTCCAAATCCGTTACGCGTACTCGCAACTGATCGTTTGCTTTCTGTAGTTCTTGTACTCGCTTCTTAAAACCATACCAAAGAAGCCAACCTAATAGTAAACCAAGTAGCAAAGCTCCTAGCAATAAAAGGAATAAACACCAGAAGTGATTTGCAAACCAAGATGAAATAATATCCATAATATAGTTGGTTTTGTATATTTTTAATTATATATTTTTAAATAAAAAGGTATCTGAAATTATCTGAACGTATAATTCCTTATTCCGTCTTCACCAAGATCAATTCCACTCGACGATTGGCTTGTTGCCCACGTTCGGTATTATTAGATGCTGTCGGCTCTTTTTCGCCTTTTGATACAGCACTTATTTGATCGGAAGCAATTCCTTTAGCAACTAAAAGTTGCTTAATCTTATCGGCACGACGCTTCCCTAATGCCTGATTATATTCATCGGTATTTCGATCATCGGTATGTCCTGTTAGCTCAATACGTTCCCCTGTTATCTTGACGCGCTCTGCTACTTTATCCAAGTAGGCATCCACTTCTGAATCAGCAATTTTTCGATCAGAGTTGGTTGGGAAATAGATGAGCTGTTTGCCGTTCAAGTCTTCTACACGCGGTGCAGGTGGCGCTTCTGTTTCCACAGGTCGCGGAGGAAGCCAATTTACTTCGGATGCTACATATTCATTATCTGCAACCCTCCTCAAACTAGGAACTTTGCTGGTACGAATATCTATTAAATCATCTGGAACGTTCGGAAAGAGTTTACGCACTTCATTGGCTCGTGCTATACCCATATTCGGGTCATTGACATAATAGCCTACAATTTGCAATATGCTATCTTTTCCATTACTCGCCAATATTCTGGAACGATAAGCTGAAAAAGGGTTTTTAGTTACTGCAATGGTATCCGATATATTAAAGACTATCGGCTCTGTCGTTTGCACTTCTTCATATTGGGCGACTGCTGGATTACAGACATCCAAACAGCAACAGAAAAAGTACCAACAAGCGAAAATGAGGTATAGCAAAGTAACTAATCCCCAAAGAAGCAGTTTTAAACTTTTAGACATAATTATATGATTGTTGAAAGTAGAGAAATGGTAAAAAAACAACTTACCGATTTGATGCGCTTCTTTTTCAGTGCTACTTCGTTACTCATCATTTACGTAGCATAGGCTATGTGCATTCTTCGTGCCTGCTTGTAGCAGACAAGCCTTGAAGCACAGAAAAATAAGCAACCTAAAATCGATAACTTGTTCTTTGATCATTTCATAAGTTCTTCGTCAGCAATAAATATAGGGCAAACAAAGCCATTCTCCCAATAGATAGACGAATTTCGATGAATATGGTAACAAAATTTGGGATAAAGTCCAGTTTTTAGGGGATAATTGGGTTGGAATAAGGAAACTAAGTGGGTGTTTTTCCGTAGCTATCGTTGCTCTACCAATTTCAAATAGTCTTTTATGGTAGTCACAAAACTGTTTTTTTCGAGTTTATCTTCAAATAGAGTAAAGGTCGTACTATCTGTAGTCTTGATACTGATTTTATTCCCAGCTTCAAGTGCGATTAGAAGTTGAGTAGCTAAATCGGTACTAGCGATAAAATTATCCGTTCTCAGCTGCAATTCATGGGATTTACCCGCAATTTCCAACCGAATTTTATCTTTAGGCAAGCCCGAGAAAGTATTCGGCTCTAGTTGGATATAGGCGGCGTCATTCATCCAATCATTTACGATAGTTGGGTAAAAAACTGGAGTGCTATTTTGTTTTTTCCATTGGCGAAGTTTGTAATAATCTATACGTGTGGCAGGGTTTTGACTAGTGTTGTAAGAGCTACTCCGGATATTTTTGAAATAGAGTAAAGAAGGTGCTGTCGTACGAAAACGTTTATCTATGCCTACAGGATTAGAAGGTGGTGGGACACAATTAAACAATAGCAAACAGAGAGAAAAAAAAATAGAAAACTTCATACTTCTTAGGTTTTTTTTATTCAAACCTAGAGCGAAATACCAAGCGATTGTTCTTGATATATTGTCGAATATTCATCCAAAAAGCAAGAAACAAATAGATGATGATAGGCGATCCCAATGCTACAAAGGTCGCATAAATGAAATAGACACGTACACGCAGTGAAGAAATGCCAATTTTCTGTCCTAGATAACTACATACTCCGAAAGCAGAGCGCTCTAATGTTTGTTTTACGTTTTGCATAATTTTAGTACTTCCTGAAAATACTGTTTTCTAACTTCTAAAAACTCAAAATAAAAAACCAACAGCATTTTTCAAAAACTGTTCAATTTTTCTTTCAACTTTTATCCCGTATTTAAGTATGAGTACTTAAATTAAACGAACTTTACACCATGAATAGTTATTGGGAACATGATACTTTTTTACAAAAAACCGATTTAGCCATCATCGGTAGCGGAATAGTAGGCTTGAATGCAGCCCTTCATTATCGAAGCCTACATCCCAATGCGCATATAGTGGTGCTAGAGCGTGGCACACTGCCCACAGGTGCGAGTACCCGCAATGCGGGCTTTGCTTGCTTTGGTAGTCCTACAGAACTGCTCGATGACCTAGAACATCACCGTGAAGAAGAGGTTTGGAGTTTGGTGCGCGAGCGTTGGGAGGGCTTGCAGCGACTTCGTTCCAAACTCACCGTTCGGCAGTTGGGCTATGTGCATCATGGTGGCTATGAAGTTTTTCGGGAAGAAGAAGCTCCTATTTTTGAAGCTTGCAAAGAAAAACTAGAGTATTTCAATACTAAATTTGCTGAAATCACAGGCTGGCAAGGTACTTTTTCGGTAGTAGATGATTATTTACCTCATTTAGGTTTTTCAGGTATTCAGCATATCATCCGCTCGCGGGTGGAAGGGCAATTGCACCCCGCAAAAATGATGCAAGCACTTTATCAAATGGCTTTGCAGCAAGGCATTCAAGTATTGAATGGCTTTGAAGTAAAAACCCTACGAGAAGAAAACAAGCAAGTAGAAATTGTGGCATCGAATGGCATACGCCTACAGGCAAAACGCGTGCTAGTTGCTACAAATGGTTTTGCGCGACACTTATTGCCCGAATTGGCGGTGAATGCAGCACGGAATCAAGTCCTTATCACAGCGCCCATCCCTGACCTGAAAATACGCGGCTGCTTCCATTACGATAAAGGCTATTTTTATTTTAGAAATGTAAGAAATCGAATCCTCTTGGGAGGCGGACGAAATTTAGCTCCTGAAGCGGAACAGACGGATCAATTTGGTAATACGCCCCTTATTCAAAATGCTCTGAAAGAAATATTACGAACTGTTATTTTGCCCAATCAAGAAGTAGAAATAGCACAATGGTGGAGTGGAATTTTAGGCGTTGGCACACAAAAAAAACCTATCGTTGCTATGCAATCGAGTCGTGTAGGAATAGCCGTTCGGATGGGCGGCATGGGTATTGCAATAGGTACAAGCATCGGGGAGCGAGCAGCAGAAATGATAAGCAAAAGCTGATTATTCAGCAGGAAGGTGACATTTTTCAATCTAAAAACACTTGTATGGGGCTTACTGTTCGAGTCTTAAGATTTAAGTCTATTTTTTAAGATATTCTTAGGCAATAATAAACTTAAAAGATAGTTAGAACTTAAATCAATACAAAAAAGATTCTTTGAGAAATCCTGATAAAAAGGAAACGAAACCTGCCCGACAAACGGAGCAGGCGGGTTTATCAAAGAACGTAAAAGAAATTCAATCTTGACAAATCCATCAATAATCACTACAGACATAGTGATGTTATAATCATCTCGACAAGTTTTGCTCAAAATATTCATTTTTATGAATCTAAGACATTCATAGAAATGGAACATTACAATTTTTCGCTCACACATTACACACTTGTTTCTTAAATCCAGAGCACATCATGAGAGAGCTACTGAGTATAGTCGTTATTTTTTGCTTCGTTACTGCTTTATCCGCGCAATGTATTAAAGGAAATTGCGAAAATGGACATGGTACCTACCTCTATAAAAGCGGCGCGAAGTATATCGGAAACTTCCAAAATGGACAGATTCACGGACAAGGGATTTTGCATTTTTCTAATGGAAATCGCTATGTCGGTGACTGGCAAGGGCAACGCCGACAAGGAAGAGGCCGCTTCACCTTCAAGAATGGAGATACCTATGTAGGTGATTTCCAAAAGAATCATTTTCACGGACAGGGAGAAATGTACTATGCCAATGGCGACCGCTATTTGGGACAGTGGCATGAAGGTAATCCAAATGGAATGGGCTTATATTCTTTTGCGAATGGCAATCTCTACGAGGGGAACTTGAAAAATGGTTTGCAAGAAGGCGAAGGAAAAATGGTCTATACAGATGGCTCGACCTACAAAGGCAATTGGATAAATGGAATGCGACACGGACAAGGTGTACTGATAAAGCCTGATGGACAAATCATTCGAGATGAGTGGATAGAAGATAGTCGTGCTGATACATGGGCATATACGCCTGCCGAGGAAGTGAAACCAACGTTTGATAATGCAGTAAAAGTATGGGCTGTAGTAGTAGGCGTGGGTAGCTATGATCACATGCCTTCCTTGCGCTTCACGGATGATGATGCTTATCAGATATATGCCTTCTTGAAAAGCCCAGAAGGAGGTGCAATTCCAGATAAGCAAATCAAAATTTTAATTGATGAAAACGCGACTTATCGAAACATTTTGGCAACCCTGCGTAAAACTCTATGGAAGGCTGATGAAAATGATGTAGCACTGTTCTATTTCTCAGGACACGGATTAGCAGGTTCCTTCTTACCCGTTGATTATGACGGTAAAGACCAAGAAGTATTGCACCGTGATATTCGAGAAATTTTAGAACAATCAAAGGCAAAACACAAAATTGTGATTGCTGATGCTTGTCATTCAGGTGGCTACTATGCCATGCGTTCTGTAGAGGTGGATAAAGATTTGCAACGTTATTACGATGCGTTCAATTCATCCGATGGAGGCACAGCCTTACTACTCTCCTCAAAGGAGCGAGAGTATTCCTTAGAAGATGGTGGTTTGCGCTCGGGGGTATTTAGTCATTTTATTATCCGTGGCTTAAAAGGTCATGCAGATATGGATGCTGATAAAATTGTGACCATACAAGAATTATATGACTATGCGCGAGAAAAAGTGCGGCATTATACTGCCAATATGCAAACACCTATTTTAACAGGAGTCTTCGACCAAAATATGCCAATTGCCGTGATTCGTGACTGATTTATCGTTTAATTTTTTTTCAAATTATCGTAAACAAGTATATTTAAGTAAAATGTGTTAAAAAAAAATTAAGAGCAGATAATCAAACGTTTACAAATTATATGTTTTTTAATTTTTAAAATTA
>CALGLY010000651.1 GCA_937959095.1 uncultured Saprospiraceae bacterium | reverse complement strand
GTTGTTTTTATTCATACTCCTAGTAAACCTACCTTAGTAGAAGAAGTAAAACAAGCAGTAGAGGCTAGAAAAAAATTCATAGACCCAGGTCAATACAGACATATTATGTGGAATTTAAATGGTAGGAAAGATGGAAACTTTTGATTTTTTCAAGAATGCTATCGGACTTGATAATTTTTTACGATAATTGTTAAGCTGTCAATACATACTGTCATGCTAAATTACTTACTAGAAGTCACATTATGCTGGGGCGTTTTCTACTTGATTTACGCCTTGCTCTTGAGTCGACAAACCTTTTTTGTCGTCAATCGCTGGTACTTGATTAGTACGCTGACTTTGGGCTTGCTCATTCCACTATTGGAGTGGCAACAGCCTGTTAGTATTGAGCAGCATCCGATTGTCAATACCATCGAACCGTTACAAATCACGGTACAGCAATTCGAGCAGAAAATCATTGTAGCACAGCAGCAAAATTACTTCAATTGGTGGAATATCTTGCTTGCACTCTATTGGATCGGTGTAGGTGTATGCACGCTGCGTTTTGGGCATGGGCTTTGGAAAATTTGGCAAACCTATCGCAGTAGCGAGGTTGTCCAAAACGGCAACTACCGCATCGTTTATACCAATAGTTCGCATCTCCCCTACTCTTTCTTCAATTGCTTATTTTGGAGCAGACAGTTTGAAGCCGAACTAAGCGAACAGCAACAGATACTACGACATGAAGAAGCACACATCAATGAGTGGCATACCCTCGATGTGTTATGGATGGAAGTATTAGGCATCCTTTTTTGGTGTAGCCCAATGATTTACCTGTATCGCGCTTCCATGCGAAATGTACACGAATACCTAGCCGACGCTTGGGTAATACAAACGACAAACAAGCGCACTTACGGACGCTTATTACTAAGTCAATCCTTATCTGGTTTTCAGATTGCTTTAGCCAATCATTTCATTAATTCACAACTGAAAAAACGGATTATTATGATGACTAGACATGAATCACCACGGCACGCGCTCCTGCGTTATATGTGGCTGTTACCGATAGTAATGCTGACTTTTTTGATTTTTTCTAAAAAGGAAAATCGGGAGGTTTTAAAAGCACAAGTGGCGATAGCTCCTACTATAATAAATATGGATTTCTCCACCCTTCCTATTCCTGAAGGCACGGACTTCAAGATGACGGCTGGCTTCGGTATGCGGATGCATCCTATCCATAAGGTCAAAAAAATGCACAAAGGCGTGGATTTTAGAGCAGATTTGGGCAGTCCTGTTATTGCTACGGAAGACGGACGTATTTTGATGACGAAAGCCGACAAAGAAGCTTACGGCAATCACATCATCATCGAACACAGCAATGGTTTCCGTACTATGTACGCACACTTGCAAGATATAAAAGCACAAGTTGGACAAAGTGTGAAACGTGGTGAAGTGATTGGAACAGTTGGTGCAACAGGCTATGCAACGATGCCGCATTTGCATTATGAAATTATCAAGGATGGTAAGAAACTCGATCCGATGGAGTATATAAAATCAGATTAACCAAAGCAGCGATGACGTATCAAGATTGATAGGTCATCGCCTCCTATTCATCATTTAGCCTTCTTCTTTTTTATCAAACCTGTTGTCGAAACGAAGCAATTTCCCTTTTTATCAAAAACACGTCGAAACCCCATACGACTTTTAGGACTGAGCTTACGTGAAGAAGCAGTTCCAAAAGAACCATCATTATAATCTACCTTAAAACTAATACTTTCGAGTTTTCCAGCCTTGGAGAAAGTCAGCGATTCATATTGCAAATCAATATTCTGAGTCGCCATATCTGCTTGAATAATTTCTAAATTTTCCATCGTTAAGGTGGAATTGAAAAGTACTTCTATCTTTTGCTCTGTAATGCTAGCTTGAGCAGTTGCAAAGCTACACACGCCTAATAGAGCGAGAATAATAAACCAATACTGCATACTGTTTTGAGTTTTTAATTAAATAAAAAGAACAACCCAAAAGTGTGCGATACCCTATCAAATGACAAGCAAAATTGGTCGGAAAAAGGTCGTACTACGGGTAGGAATTAGGTCTTCCGCCCCACTTTTATAGCTTCTTTGCGGGAAGAAACGCCAAGTTTCTGGTATATTTTACCAATATGGCTTTTCACTGTCGTCACTTCCACAAAAAGTAAACTCGCAATTTCTTTATTCGATTTCCCCGCCAAAATATGCTGAAAGACTTCTAACTCTTTTTTGGAGAGCGTACTGATTTTAGGTTTTACATCTTCAGTTTTAGGTGTGTTGAATTGCTTCATTTTATGCTTTAGAAAAAGAATATATCCGCCTAAAAGTAGCACTAAAACAATTAAGAAAGCAATGATGTAATTTCGATAATCGGTATGCGCACCATGCAGTATTTCTTGCTGTGTTTTGATTTCGTTTTTTAGCTCTATGACATAAGGGGAACTTGGGGCTTCCTGTAGGATTTTTTGTTTATATCGCTCAAAAAAATCAGGCTCTTCTTTTAGTGTCTTTTCCCATTGTTGAATGTGTGCAAAGGCAAGCAGAGATGGAATCAAATGTCGCGATGTGTCGCAATAATGCATTAAAATAGCGTTCCGTTTTTCGCGGATAAAAAATTCTTTTTTCGCCGATTTATTATGACGTAATTGTGTTTTATCATTTGCAAAGTCAGGTAATAATTCATCATAGAAATCTTGAATAACTGCACTTTCGATACTCCCCTTTAATTCACAATTTCCAAAATAATTATGCTGCTCTGTTATAGTATCGCAAATACGAACTTCGAGCTGCGTAGTATTATCTAATACAATATGGATGAAATTTTTGCTGTGGCTTCCTACGGCTATTCCTATACCACCGCTCTCTTTATTTTGTAGAGATAGACGATATAGGTGTTTTTCTTTAGGTAGGTCACTACCATGCATAATAAAGTGACCTTCGGAATCAATAGATGTGGAGTTAATAATATTATGTGAATCAAGGTGCGTCAAACCTCTAATGGAAGGTAAATACTCCAGCACTACTTCTTTGTACT
>CALGLY010000650.1 GCA_937959095.1 uncultured Saprospiraceae bacterium | reverse complement strand
TAGGTATTGCCCGATGCCAAATAGGTGTTTGGTAATTCAAATTGCAACTCCTTCGTAGCGGTGCGCCCTTCTGTTCCTGCAAAGTCATTCACTCGGGCAGTGCCATTTAAATCGCCTACTTTTATGCCTATAAAATCGGCATTCATATAGGGTTCAGCAAGATTATTGAAGCTCATTACTTCTGGAATGAAGCCCGCCCAAGGATTTTGCGGGTCGCGGAATTCATAGTCCGAAGGAATAAATCGCCAAGATGTATTGTTCTGAAATTCATTATCCATATTCAAAATAACACGGCGTAGCTGTACCATATCAAAAGTCGTGATAGAACCTGAATTATTCACATCCGCAGCAAGCAATTTATAAGGAGAAGTCAATGGTTCTATCCCCAAAATATGGCTACTCATTATCACCAAATCAAAAGTGGAAACACCATTGAGTAAATCATCGTTTTTGAAAGGGGCAATCGTATAATCAAGGTCAAAGGCGATATCTGTGAAGGCATAATAGCCACTATTGCTCGTTATTTTATCATTATCAAAAGAGCCCGAAAGGTTCACTTCCACCCCTTCTATAGCATCATTGAATTCCGTTCGGATGACTCCTGATAGCATCGCATTTTCAGCATCATTGACACAATTTTCATCGCCTGAATTGGTCTGAATGACTACGAAGGTTTCGCAAGCACTCACATTCCCCGCTAGGTCTTGCACCCATAGGCGCACAGGAACTGTTCCGATTTCGCCATCTTCGCAACGGAAAGTACGATTCGCAGACGAAGAATTGGTACGCGGATCTTCGAAGCTGAAACGCAATTGGGCTTTGGCAGTACAATTATCAAAACTTCCTGCATCAAAATCAGTAGCCCAAAGTTCCACTTCGCCATTGGCATCCAAGTCGGCACTCAATCCGAAAATGCAATAGGCAGTTGGTGGCGTACAGTCATTGACCTGCACCGGTATTTCTTGTCGAATGCGATTGCCGCAAGCATCGCTCACTTCTATCGCAAATAGGTGTTCGGTGGAACTAGCATTGGTACTCAAAGGGTATTCACCAGTGATTTGGTATTGCCCATCGCCGAGGTAAGTCATTTCTCCGAAAAAGTCATTCCCCATCGCGCCATTAAAGACTTGCAATTGGTACTGCACCTCCATCAAATCAGGATCGGAACAAGCATCTGTAACTTGAAAACTTAAATCTATTTTTGCTAAGCAATCTTCTTCTGCGCCTTCTTCATCGCTGCAAAAATGTGTCGTGCCGCCCATGAGTTGCAAGCGCGGTTCGCCCGAATCATAGACTCGAATACGTTGCCGATAGACGATATTTCCGTAGGCTTGTGCGCTTACGTAAGTTTCTAGTACGCCTGTAAATTCAGAAATAGCATCTTGTACAAAAAGATTCTGATAAGGTGTATCTCCGAAATCGAGTAAAACGAAATCGGCATCTCCTCCTAATTCCGTTGTATTGTAAATATCTCCATCTTCCTCATCGAGGTCATCAATATCATTGTATCCATTTAGGTTTTGATCTTGGAAACGCAAGGCCACCGTCCTATCTTCATCTATAAAGCGATTGGGACGTTCTACTACGGCTACTTCCGTATTCGAAGGATTCCAGGTACACCAATTGATAAGATGATAATTTCGAACGATTTCATAGCACGCACCCTCTTCGCCTACGAAGCGTTCATCTTCTACATTCAATGCCCAGGCATCGCAACCATAATTTTGTAGAATTTCATCTATATCGGAAGGCAACAATGCGTTTGCTTCGTCATTATTTGCACAGAAAAATTCCATATCCGCGGGGAATTGCATCGCCCAGTCATGTTTCAACGTCACTTCGATACTTCCTTCCTTTAAGGCTGAAATATTGCCACAATAATCTTGCAACTGATATTCAAAATAGATAATCCCTGCCTTGCAATTACCTTGAAATTGTTCAAAGTCAAGTGTAATGACTTCTAGGGTATTTGTACCGCAATTGTCTTGCCAAAAATCAGCATCACTCAAGCGATTTTCAAGGAGCATTTCACTTATTGCCCAACGCTGCAAGCGGTCATCTTCGATATGGTCTCGAATATCTACTAATTCAGAAACAATACTTTCATCACAAGCCAATTCTATATAAATCACAGGTGCAGTAGGCGGCAATTTATCTTGTACTTCTATAGCCATGATGCAAGCATTTTTATTCCCTGAAGCATCTTCTACCTGTAGTACTATGGCTACACGATTATCTTCGCAAGTCGGTAAATCATCGGGTGTGAAGTTAACATGAGGAGCAAAATCTTCGGCTTCGGGATAGCCATCTCCATCACTATCTGCATCCAAACGGGCTACCGTGAAGGTGATATTTCCGCAATTATCATAGCTGCCATCATCAAAAACAATAGCGGCTACTTCGGTACTACAATCATCGCCAAGCGAAATCACATGAAACGTCTCACAGACTGCAATTGGCGGCGTTATATCTTCTACTAAAATCGTATCTCGGTATAAATTGCTATTCCCGCATTCATCCCAAGCTGTAATTTCACAGATTACGCTTTCACCTATTGCTATAGACGAAAAATAGAGTTGTTCGCCCTCAAATTGCTGTTCTTCTTCGCCCATTAGGATAGAAACATAGGTAGCAGAACCACATTCTTCTTCCAATTCAGGATAGAAAAAAGTAATTCCTGAAACACATTCATCCGTTACGGTACTGCTTGTAAGAGCATAGTCAATTTTATCCATTAGCACAGGCGCGCTCGTATCGGTCACTTTTATGACTTGCGGGATAACATCAATGAACTCTAGGTGTCCATCACACCAATTATAAATCGTCCAATCACGGAAAATTTTGTAGCCATTTCCACAAGCTTCTACAGGCATGCCGTCTTCCCAAGAAATGGCATAACCACAAGTAGAATGCTCCACGATAGCAGGGATTTCATCGCCGCTTTGATTGGTGAATAGCATATCTTCTAGGCCTGCAAAATCGAGGTCGCCTAAGTTTACTTCTAAAGGTGTGGGGTCATAATTAGGAATATAGGTTGCAAATTCAGGGTGCGAACCATCTGCCCAAGCTTCGTAAAGTGCTGCGGGTGCAATATCCGTTCCGCAAGGAACTTCAATATCTAATACAGGTGCGACAATATCGGGCTGTATCACATTGATACTT
>CALGLY010000649.1 GCA_937959095.1 uncultured Saprospiraceae bacterium | reverse complement strand
AGGCGAAATGGCAGCTTGATAAAATCGAATAATCCAAATACTTAAGCGTTTCATAAACTAGAATTTATTCGGCGGATGGGAAACTACAAAGTTGTTAGGGTTTATTGAAGATTATCAGATATAATTTCCTCACCAATGAATTGGTGGGCTGAAAGAATAGTTTCATTGATATTTCAGCCCACCGATTTATCGGTGGGAGTACTTTTACCCTTTACTCTCCCCCAATAAGCGTTAGAAATTCCGCTTCTGTCAATACTTCTACCGTGCCAAGGGCTTGTGCTTTTTTTAGTTTTGAGCCAGGTTTTTCTCCAACTACTAAAATATTGAGTTTGGAACTGACTGCACTGATATTCCGCGCTCCTGCGGCTTCTGCTTTCTCTTGGGCTGCTTTTCGGCTGATATTTTGGAGCGAACCCGTGAAAAGAATCGTTTTTCCGATAAGAGGCGCGTCCGCACTCACCGCCTTTGGGCGATCGGCTTCGGTTTGCTTCATATTCACCCCAAGACTTTCCATTTCTTCCAAGATAGCCACTTGCGCTTCGTCTTTGAAAAAAGCAATTACATTTTCCGAAACAACAGGCCCAATGTCGTGTATATTCGTGAAGTCTTCTATTGTCCAATTTTTTAAATCAAGGACGTGTTCGATTTCAGCAGCGAGGAGCTTTGAGGCGCTTTTACCTACATGATGAATCGACAAACTATGTAGTAAGCGATGAATTGGATTCTGCTTTGCCTGCTCGATAGATCGTTCTAACTTCTTTGCCGATTTTTCACCAAAGCCTTCCAATTCGCTTATTTTATCATAATCTAAGCGATAAATATCCGCCAAGGATTTCAGCCAGCCCATCTGGTGGAATCGTTCGACATAGCTTTTTCCGAAACTATCAATATTCATCGCATTTTTGCTAATGTGGTGTATCATGCGCTGCAAGACCTGCGCTTCGCAACCAATGGTATTCGGACACCGCCAAGCTGCACCACTTTCTTCGCGCACTAGGGGCGTAGTACACACAGGACAAGCCGTAGGAAACTCAATCTTTGTTTCCGAACCATCGCGCAATTCTTCCATCGCTTTCACGATATACGGAATCACATCACCAGCGCGTTCCACCAGCACCGTGTCGCCTATGCGGAGGTCTTTATTTGTAATGAAATCTTCATTGTGCAAGGAAATGGAAGAGACCGTAACGCCAGCCAATGGCACAGGTTCAATCTTCGCTACGGGCGTAATAGACCCAATTTTCCCGACTTGAAAATCTACATTTAGGAGTTTGCTAGTGGCTTGTTTTGCTTTAAATTTAAAGGCAATCGCCCAACGCGGATGATGACTCGTATAGCCTACCTCGCGCTGTAAGGCAAGGCTATTTACTTTCACCACCATGCCATCTACTTCGTAGTCATAAGCTTCACGTTTCTCTTGCCAATCCAAGCAGAATTGCACAACTTCTGCTATGTTTTTGCAGATTTTTCGTTCCTCATTTAAGCGTGGTACTTTGAAACCCGCTTGTGCTAAGGACTGTATCGTTTCTTCGTGAGTCGCAAATTGATTAAGGGCATTTTCGCCCGCCTCATTTTCAGCAAAGCCTAGTTGATAAATGAAGGCTTCCATCCTGCGCTGCGCCGATGCACTTGCGTCTTTCATGCGAAGCCCGCCTGTAGCCGCATTTCTTGGATTAGCAAAGACGCTAAGTCCTGCCGCTTCGCGTTCTTCATTTACTTTCTGAAAAATATCTTTACGTATCAAAACTTCGCCTCGCACTTCTATCCG
The DNA here is from genome assembly GCA_937959095.1 of uncultured Saprospiraceae bacterium. GTDB lineage: Bacteria > Bacteroidota > Bacteroidia > Chitinophagales > Saprospiraceae > JAAUTG01. Next base: position 2,343 of record CALGLY010000649.1, on the reverse strand, counting down.
CTTAATTTTTCGATCTGAAAAATTGATGCGTAGTGGCACGGAATTCATAGCGCGGGCATTGTGTGTCATTTCTTCGCCCTTGCGCCCATTTCCACGTGTAGCGGCTCTTGTCAGTAAGTCATTTTCATAAACAATAGCGATGCTACCGCCATCAAATTTTGGTTCTACCACATATTCTACCTCCACGTCTTCTGCCAAGTTCGCGACTTTTTTTACCTGTGTGTCCCACTCTTTCAAGTCTTCCGCATTGTAGGAATTGGCAAGTGACAGCATGGGCGTGAGATGCTCCACAGTCGGCAAATCCCCTGCAAGATCAGGTGATACGCGCTGTGTAGGCGAGTCGGGCGTGATAAACTCTGGATGTGCGGCTTCTAGTGCTTCTAGCTTTTTGTAGAGTTGATCGTATTCGTAATCGCTTAGTACGGGCGCATTCTGCACATAGTATTTCCATTCGTGATAGCGCAATTGGTCGCGCAAAGCTTCCAAGTGTTCGCTCGTAAGTTCTGTTTTTAGGGAAGTCTTGGAGGCTTTTGTAAGAGAACGTTCTTGTGCTGCTGTATACATAGCGGATGATTCGTTTTTAAAGTGCTTTTTTCTTTTGTTTCTGTTTCGTGTCTTAATAACTTCTAAAGCGAGGAAGGAGTTTAGTTTTTATTGGTTTTATCAAAGATTTTTCTTCGACCTAATTAGTAAGGTGTATCTTGGATGATAAAAATAGTCATCATGTTAGCACGTCTTATTTTTTTGATTTTAAAATTGATGGGAATTAAGCAGCTTTTTTCTGAAAGTCCTATTGATTATAAGAAGCTAAGAAAAACAGATAAGAAACATCCACCCAAGTGGTCGTATCGTAATTTTCAAGTTGTAAATACAACGATCAAAGAGAGTGAAATCACAAAGGTTGCTAGAAAAAAAACTGGCGACACACAAAAACTAGTTCTTTTTGTGCCTGGTGGAGCGTTCATTTCTGGGCCTGTTCCCCATCATTGGGATGTTATAGGGCAGATCGTAAAAAAAACAAATGTTCCTGTTTGGATGGTTGATTATCTTAAAGCTCCAGAATCAGATATCCGCCAGATTAATGAAAATATAGATAAAATTTATAAGACTGCACTGCAAGAAGTCAGTCCCGATCAATTGATTCTCATTGGTGATTCGGTAGGCGGTACTTTAATAATGAGTTTGGTACAACGATTAATTGCGAAGAAGGAAAACGTTCCATCCAAATTGATTCTTATTACACCTGTTTGCGATGCGAGTATGACGAATGAAGCTATCGCTGCCATTGATAAAGTGGACCCGATGCTAAGTAGAAAAGGGATCCTGTCTGCAAAAGAAATGTGCGCGCAAGGCTTGGATTTAAAACATCCTTCAATATCTCCTTTGTATGGTGCTTTTGAGGGTTTTCCTAGCACGCTTCTATTTCTAGGAGGTAAAGACATCATGTATCCAGATGGCATACTAACTGCAGAAAAAATGAAGGATGCCAATGTTCCACTAGAAGTAATAGATGAGATAGCAATGCCTCATGTTTATCCTGTATTACCTATGATGCGGGAGTCTCAAGAGGCGATGACTAAGATTGTTGGTTTGGTGAGAGGATAAGGTAATACGCAGGCATAAACTAGACAATTTTAGGTTAGGCACTGTTTCTTCATACAAGGCAAAAAACGTAGGCATAACTAAGAACACGTTTGGAATTTTTATGAACTGAAAACCCATTTTTTATGAGCTTGGTTTTATGTGAAAGTAGTGGAGTATAAACACCGTTTTGCCTGCTTATTCCAACTAAAGCGATAGACAAAACGGTGTTTCAGAAAATACGTTTATTGCTTCACAAAAGGCATTGCTTGAATCGCTTTCCCATCAGAAAGAAGCACCCAATACAAGCCGCCTTGTAAATGAGCTACATCTATGTTAGTGTCTTGGTATCAAAAATTGGAATTTATTTGAAAAAAGTTATTTCCCAAGTGGATTTACAATTTCTATACTTAAGGACTTGCCTATCTCGCCATTTTCTATGCGTAGTATGTCCTCCACAGGATTGGCAGCAATACTAACAGTAATAACCGATTATTATGAACATTTTTAACGTAAAATCGTGTAAAAAGAGAACATCTCATTCTTAGAGTACTTGTCTTCGGGTTCTTAATTATTCATTTTTTGATAGAATACTTCCTATTGAGAAACGTAGTTAGAAATCTATTTGTGTTGGGTTCTCATATTTTTTTACAAAGAGCTAAGGCGTACTCACCGCTACAGGCAGCACTTTTCCATTATAAAACTTATGTCCATTCAGACTGAAATAAGCAAAATATTCGCCCATTTCTTCGCTGGTAAGGG
>CALGLY010000648.1 GCA_937959095.1 uncultured Saprospiraceae bacterium | reverse complement strand
GCAAGACAAAATAGCCATACCTAAAATGCAATTCAGGCATATTATCAAAATTCATTCCATACAGACCAGCTAAAAAACTAAGCGGCACAAAAATCGTAGTGATGAGCGTGAGTAATTGCATCACCTTATTTTGCTGAAAGCCAATCTCCGTAAGATATAAATCATGCAAGCCATTTAGCATATCTCTATAGGTTTCTACAGTGTCTGTTATTTGAATGATATGATCGTATAAATCTCGAATAAAAATAACGGAACTCTCCGACAAAAAATCACTATCCGAGCGACTAAAACGGGCGATTGCTTCTCGAAGCGGCACAATTAGCCGACGCATAAAAAGTAGCTGTTGCTTGAGGTCATGTATCTTAGATTTGACGCTTGGTGTAGGATTTTCTTGAATGTCTAATTCTAGTTGTTCTATATGCTTTTCTATTTTATCCAGTACAATGTAGTAATTATCTATCAAGCTATCCAGTAGAGCGTAGGCAAAATAGTCAGTACCTCGTTTCCTAATTTTTCCTTTGGCAGTATGTAAACGTTTTCGGATATTGGCGAATAAATCATTTTCATTTTCTTGAAAAGAAAGAATATGTTGCTTATTGAAATAAATACTTACTTGTTCGCTTTCTATTTCTCCACTTTCTTCATTGAAATGCAAGGCTTTGAGTAAGATAAAATCGCCTGTTTCGTACTCTTCAAACTTAGGACGTTGGCGCACATCTACCATATCTTCCAATACCAAAGGATGAATTTCAAAGGCTTGTCCAATACTTTCTATTAGTGCCATATCATGCAAGCCACGTATATCGAACCATTCGATTCGACTTTCATCAGTCGTTTGTGTTTGAATTGCTTTATCCTTCTGCCATATTTGTTCTTCTATACTTGCTTCACTAAAAAGTACATGATGAATACGTACATCTTCTACCTTACGATTGCCTGTGAATATTAAAGAGCCAGGTGGCAAACCTATATTTTTTCGTACTTTTTTAGGCATTTTTAGTAATAATTGTACGGTGTGGATATGGAATTTCGATACCTGATTCATCGAAGCGTTCTTTGATGGATTTCAGTACATCGCATTGCAACGCAGAAGCATCATCGTAGCTTTTTGACCAGACATAAGCCCGTAAATCAATAGAGGATTCTCCCCAAGCAATGACTCTTACATCCATAATAGGTACATTTTGCTTTTTTTCTTTGGCAGTGCGTCTATCTAAAAATTTAGGATGGGTGACGATTTCTTCTTTTATAATGGCAATGGCATCATCAATATTTGCATCATAACTAATGCCAAAATGAATGTGCTTTCGCACAGCTTCTTCTTCTATACTACTATTGATAATTGTTTCTTCGCTAATAATGCTATTCGGAATAATGATCCGCTTATTTTCATAGTCCTTTATCACCGTTTGCCGAAAGGTAATATCGGTAACTACGCCTCTCATACCTGCTTTAAATTCAATAACATCTCCTATGCGAAAGGGCTTGAAAATAAGAATAAAAATACCACTTACGATATTAGAAAAGGCCGCTTGAGAGGCAAAGCCCACAATAGCTGCAATAACACCTGCACCTGCAAAAAGTGCTGTACCTAAGTTTTTAAGCGCTGGTATCGAATTAATAATCAGGATAAGTGCAATGGTATAAACAACGATGCCTACCGAATTTTTAAGAAAGTTAAACTTCGTTCGATCTGCATTTTGTTTTTGCATTTCTTCTACGCGCGTCAAGGTGCGTTTGAGTAAAGCATTGACAATAAAAGCGATTACTAAAATGACTGTAATCGGAATAATATGGATATAGATACTGCTTAATTCTGCCATAGGAAATTGTTGTATTTTAGGAGGTAAGGTAGCCTTTTATTTCTTCAAAAAGCGGATTATATCGCTAGATCTTCTTCTATTATCGCGCCTAATTCTTCTGCATTAGGACTGAATAGAGCAATGCCAAAAGAGAGTGGGCCGATACGCCCTAAAAACATAAGTGCGATAATAAATAGTTTGCCTAAAGTAGATAGATCACTTGTGATGCCTGTACTCAAGCCAACAGTACCAAGTGCCGAAACAGCTTCAAATAGCACATCGAAGGCTTCCTTTTTTTCGACTAATAATAGTAAGTAAGTACCAATACAAACAACCAACATATAAAAGAAAAAATTGCTGATTGCCATCTGTATGCGATGCGCTGGAATTTTTCGGTGCATAAAAATAACTTCCTGTTTGCCCCGAAAGGTACTACGCAACTGCGCATAGAGTGCGGTGAAGGTCGTAGATTTCATACCACCGCCAGTACCCGAAGGAGATGCGCCTACAATCATCAATATGACAATAAAAAACAAAGGTGCCATGGCTATGGCTGTTATTGGATAGGTGCTGAAGCCTACGGTGGTGAATGCTGCCATACTCTGAAAAAAAGCAATCATTAAGCCTTCTTCTGGAGCATACTGTGCTATAATAGGATCGCTGATAAAGAGTAAGCTTGTTCCTGCTACCATTCCCCAAAACGTAAAGCGTAGGATGATCCGACTAGTGAAGGTTATTTTTGCTTTGCGTCCTTTGAGCATTTCAAAAACATCTGTAAAAACGATGAATCCCAATGCACCGCTTATCGAGAGTATACTAATAACAGTATTGAGATAAAAATTACTCTGATAGTCTTCAAAACTATTGGAGAAAAGGCTAAAACCTGCGGTGCAGAACGCCGATACACTATGAAAAATGCCTTGCCAGATGTAGTTGCTTTCCCCATTCACCCAAAAAATAGAGCTTAATGCAATTGCACCCAATAGTTCTATCAGAAAAGTAAATAGCATCAAGTCGCGAATAAAATCACGAATATTGAAGTGCTTAGGTAGACTAAAATCGCATTGTATCAATTCAGTACTTATTTCGGATAAGGTTCTGCGGTGCAGCAGCATCACAAATGAGCCTATCGACATATAACCAAGTCCGCCTAATTGTACTAGGAGCAAGAGGATGATTTGCCCTGCTATATTGTAGCTTTCTGTAATATTTACACTTGCCAAACCCGTAGTGGATATGGCAGAAGTAGCCATAAAAAGATGGTCGATTACAGCGATAGTATCTTTATGGAAAATAGGCAAGCAGAGTAACAAAAAACCGATGATAAGAATACCAAAATAACCATAGATAAGAAGCTGTATAGGCTTGAGTAAGTTGAACCATTTCATATCTATCGTTCGCTTATAGAAACGCCATTTGCTAAAAAGGAAATTCCCTGTTGTCCCTGTGTAGAAATCATTACACTCTCAAACATGGGATTTAATTGCTCATTATATGCGCCCCAATTTACAATGAAATTCGCACCAGAACCACCATCCGTATCCTTCGATTCTATTACATAATCAAGCGATTGTAGTGGTAGTAGGGGCAAGGTTTTTTGAGGTTCCAAGTAGTGCCGTACTAAATTACCATCTGTATCATAATAATCAATATCAGTTAAGAAGATCGTATCGCGAAGGCTTGTGTTTCTTATGCTTAGAGTCACAGTAAGTTGAGTAAATAATACATTTTTAGTCTCGCTGAATATTTCTGAATATACAGGGACATAAACAGTATCATGATAACTTAAATTGCTAATATCCATTGTGATTTCTCGACTTTCTATCACATCTAGTCCTTCCGAATTGATATTAGGATTGTCTTCTGCGCATGCTAGAAGTAAAATAGAAAACACTATTATCACTATATTTTTCATGCTATTTGATTGCTATTTGATAAGATAAAACTGCCCACTCCTATGAAGCGGGCAGATACTAATTTTAAGCGATTTGAGTATACACCGTTCGCTTATGAGAACACAGATTTTAGTTTCTGATAGCTTCCCAATATTCGTACAAGTATTGTTATATAGCTGTCAGTTCAGGCATTTTCATGCGCCAAGCATCTAGCATCCAACTATCTTTTTCAATAGCTCCTAGAAAGCCAGCAATCAAATCAATCGTACCTTCATCTTTTGCTTCTGCTGCTAGGTCTAATATAGTTCGCATATCAGCGATAAGAACTTTATGATTTTCTAAGATGATAGCTACCATCTTGCGGTCAGTATGGGAGAAACTCGCTTCTTCAATATCGGTTATTGCTAAATATTCACTCAAGCGACTTAATGGAGACTGCCGAAGTGTGAGAATGCGTTCTGCAATATCATCTATTTTTGTTCGGGCAT
>CALGLY010000647.1 GCA_937959095.1 uncultured Saprospiraceae bacterium | reverse complement strand
TTCTAAAAGCATTCTCTATAAAGTATTCTCTATTGAATAGAAAATATGTAGTAGCAAATGTATCTATAAAAAAATCTTCGGACGCTTTAAGCATCCGAAGATTTTTTTTTGGACAGTATCCTTTTTGTAATGTTTGTATTTCTAAAATGAGCGAATGAAATCTAAAGAGTATTCACTCCTTCAAAAGTCATTCATTCACTCATTGAATATTTACTCTACTTCCACCCGAATTCCTTCCGAATGACTCGTAAATTCAGGCGCGTACATGCACTGAATTGTCGTCACGCCATTCGAGAAATCGCCTTCATGCACTACGCGTAGCGGATACTCGAAAATATGCGTTCCCTTTGGCAGATAGCTAAAGAAGAAGTTCGTAGAGGCATCGCGGGTACTTTCGTAGTAGCCCAAGCCACCATTCCGTTTGTATTGACTCAATACATTGATTGGCTCAAAACCACTCGCACGTGCATCCTTCATATGGACGTATTCCATCGCTCTATCTACCCGTATTTCGATACGCACTTTCAGTTTGTCACCAGACTCTAGAACCGCACCTTCGCTGAGGGCTTCTAGTTTCGGGCCTGTTGGCGAATTAACTTCCTTATACAATTGCTTTTTCAACTGCAAAGGCGTTTCCTCAAAAGTCGTAATCTTATCCAATTGCTCGAAGTATTGCCAGTACATGCCGCCCCAAGCCACATTCTTATTCGGATTTTCTACGCGCACCGTCGCCATGTCTGCCGTGATTTCGTCGGCTGTCCAACGTGCTTTGTAGTAGCCTGTGCCTGCTTCTGCGTTTTGCTGTGCGTGCTTCAACTTTGCTTCATGAATCTCTGGATTCCCTGCATTATCGAAGTTTACTTCCACCATTTTATCTTCCAGTAGCCAGTTATCACCATTCATCAAGAGGGCATAAACGGCTGCGGCAGTCGCCTTGGTTGTTTTCCAATGCGTCGTTTGCTTCGCTTTCAGCAACCATACTTTTAGCTCCTCTACGGTGCGGCTATCATTCGCTACTTCATCGAATACCTCTATCATTAAAGCATGAGTTTCTACAGGTAATTGATACCAATAGTAACCATTGTCATACTTCCAATACATTCCCAATTCAGGATGATTGATTGCACGTTCTTTCAGCGATTTCACGATTTTAGCAGGCGTTTCGGTGCGCTCCATACGCTGCATCGCTAAGGCCAACATCCCTTGCTGATAGGTCGATTTTTGTAACCAAAATTTATCGCCTTGCCCTAGATAGTAATCTACCACCTTTTTCAAATCTCCTTCTATCGGATAATGCTTGAAGAAAGAACGGGTGTATAAATAGTGTACCACTATCGGGTCGAGTTGGTCGAGTTCGTAGTTGCGTTGTCGATTATAGTGCTTTACTAATTCTTCATCTATAAAGCGAATCGCATTATCTATCAGACGAACTACGCGCGTATCTTGCTGAATACTTTGCACACCCAATTTATCCAAATGTCCCAAACCTTCTACCAAGTATTGCGTCATATACCAGCTTTCTTTGCCGCCTTTGAACCATGCAAAACCGCCATTTGGAGACTGCCGTTCTATGATTTTATCTAAAGCACGGCCTTGCTCTTCTGCCATTTTATTTAGGTCGAACAATAAGCCAATATTTCGCTTTTGCGCTTCTTCGCTTTGGGCATTCAATACCCAAGGTGTTTCTTCCAGAAGCGCATATTTCAGTGCTTGATTTTTAGATAAATTGCTTTGTAAAGCATCCGTATCTCTAGTCTTCCATGTTTCAAAAACTTCCTTCACACGCGGATGCGAGTTCGCTACTGAAGTCGCCAAGCTATTCGCATAATAGCGGCTAAATACTTGCTCGATGCACTCATGCGGATACTCCATCAAATAAGGCAAGGCTTGCACGGCATACCAAGCAGGATTCGATGTAAATTCAAGCGTAAGGCTCTGATGTTCTAAGGTGCTAGACGCGCCCGAATTTTGAAGTCCTGCAAACGTAAAGTCCTCTTTCTTCCTGCCTCGAATCGGTAAGGGCATCGTCTCTGTCACGAGCATTCTATTCGTCAAAATTGGTAAGGTACTTTCCTCACCATCGGAGAAACTCCCTGCTTTTGCGACCACTCTATGTACAAGCGCAGGTACTTTCGCTACGGAAGGTACTTTTAATGTCCAAGCTAGACGCGCCGATTGTCCTGCTGCTGCGGTGAAATTGGCTTCACTATTTTTCAGGTCAAAAAGTCCCTCTACAGGCTGCATTGTAGTTGCATCCAATAGCTCGATACGGGCATTTCCTGCCATCGCAGTTTCTGTCATATTGCTCACTTTAGCGGTGAACACAATTTCGTCGCCCTCGCGTAGGAAGCGTGGCGCGTTGGGTTGCACCATCAATTCTTTTTGCGTGACCGTTGTATTTTCTGTAGCTCCTAATTTTAAATCTTTGGTATGTGCCAAGCCCAAGAATTTCCACTTCGTGAGGGCTTCATTCATCGTAAATTTGATGATAATATTGCCGTCTTTATCTGTCTTTAAATTGGGGAAAAAGAAAACTGTTTCTTTTAAATTCTTCCGAATTGGTACATTTGATAAATCTGCCTTTCCATCCTCTTTTGGCGCACCACCAGTTGTTGCTGATACTAATTTTTCTTCTAGTAATCCTCCTGCTGCATCGGCTTGTATGCTTTGTTCTTCTACCTCCATATTCATTTCAGCAGTTGCAGGTGGTGCAGACATTTTAGAGCGCTTCATGCCGCCTCTTTTAGGACTAGCAGAACTTCTTTGTGACATATAAACTTCTCCTCTACCACCATAATAATTATTGAATCCAAACCAATCCAATTGCTGATAGCTGCGATATTCTACCTTATAATCAGGACGGTAATAACTGATTTGTCGTCCTCGCACAGGATTGAAATAGGCAGCGCGTATTCCTTTTTGAGCATAAGCCATCGGATACGGATTCAAGCCCCAAGAATGTCCTACGAACTGATCGAGCGAGGCATCATACAATCCTGCTACCATTTCAGCAGCTACTTTCTCTCCTTTCGGGCCGCTTATCTTTATCTGCCATTCTTCTTCTTGCCCAGGCGATAGTTTATCGCGGAAAGTCGCATATTCTATTGTCAGTTCCTTATTCGTCCACGGCACTAAAATCGTTTGTGTTTCATTGAAGGAACGATTGTATTTCACATAACTAAAGTGAGCATGTAGGTTGCCTCGGTCTTGTTCTTCTATAGCTTGTGTCAGTCGCGCTACATCCTTCACATCTACCCATTCTTGGCGGATTATTTTAGCATCACGTTCTACTTCAAATAGTACATTCAGTTCCTTCGTAGCCGTTCCAACATAGATATTCGCTGTCTCTTGTGGCTGATACGAGCCTTTATCTTGCATCTGCCAACCAATAGCAGCAAAGGGCACTTTTTCAGCCTGCATATCATAGAGCGTAAAGTGCTTTTCTATATCTACCGCTTTGCCATATTTATCTTTTGTAGTCAATGTCAAAACATAGCTACCAGGCTTCCAATTCGTATTCGTCAAATCCAATTTATCGCTATCTGCGGTATTGAATTGTTGATTTACGATTTGCTTGCCTTTAGTCCAATTTTGAATTTCATGCTCGTCTTTGTATGGAAAATTTGGAAAGGTCTTTTCAAAAGCTGCTTTCGATAAAAGCTGCTGCTCAGGCGCAGACCAGTAGCGCGATACATAGGTTCTTTCAGGCTGTTTTAGTTCCTGAATCGTGATTGTACCTGTCGCTGCTTCAAATTCGCCATTTAGGTTTTTAGTAGCAATTTTTAACTCCTTAAATTTATCTAATTCGATGCGTTCCGCAATATTTAAGTCTACTTCTAGTGCGATATATCCAACTTTCACCGTTGTTTTGCTAGAGCGGGTTTCGCCCGTGATGTCCACTACATCCGCATAAATCGTATAGTGAAAAGAGGGCTTGCGTGTCGCATCGACTTCTTTATCTGCTAAAGCTAGAAATTCGATATTGAATTTTCCTTCGGCATCGGTTTCCGTCACGCCATTTTTGATTTCCATGCTTGCACCTGTGTTGTAGTAGCGACGATACCACCAAGGAATCCAAGGATAACGTACCTCTCGCACGACACGATATTGCACCTTGCCCCCATCAATCGTATTACCAGCAAATGCTTTCGCCAAGCCTTCTACCTTCACCATATCCTCCAAGCGGTAGCTTTCCTTAACTGGCTCAAACTCTACAGCAAATTTTGGTCGTTTATATTCTTCTACTCGAAAATCTTTTTGGCTATCGCCAGCACTCGACTTGATGTACATTCGCCCTAGCAGTCCGCTACTTGGCGCAGTAAATGAACCATTGACCGTACCATATTCATTGGTTTTCAATTTCAGCGTTTCCACATCCTGATAATTCGCATCGATCAGCGTTATCTCTACATCTCGATTTGCAACTATGGTAGGGATACCTTTCAAGTTTTTTTCTAAAACAATGCCTTTAAAATAGACCGTTTGACTAGGGCGATAAATAGCTCTATCTAGGAAAAAATGCGTTTGCAATTGTATGTCGCGCACTCTATCGTAGGAATAATTAGAGTAACCATTTCCAAAGAATAACTCATCTTTCCCTTTCGAAAATTTCGCTTGAAAAGAGCGCGTATCTCCTGGATTTGCCGTTACGAAGCCACGCTTGTCTGTAAGAGCTGTGCCGAGGCTACGGATTTTATTTTTACGCAAAATACGATCATAATCCCGTCCGAAAAACTCTGCTGTCACGCCTTCCATAGGTTCACCCGTCTCTCTATGAATGACTACAAATTCCGTTTTATCGTCATTATTCTTTCGCTCCCAATACGCAATATTCGATACGCCTGTAGTCAAGAAACTCGTATT
>CALGLY010000646.1 GCA_937959095.1 uncultured Saprospiraceae bacterium | reverse complement strand
TGATCAACACGAAAATCTTTGGCTATATCCGCGAGCAAGTGACAATAGAAGATAAGCCAAATACACTAGAAGAAATGGATAAAATAATTGAAGATTTCCGTGCGGAACAAGAGGCAAAGCAAAAAGTCGCAGTAGAAGCAGCGAAGGCAGCAGCCAAAGCGGTAGAAGCCGTTACGGAAGAGGAATAATTGAACATTCTAACGATAAATAGAAGCCTTCTTGAGATATTGATCTCAGGAAGGCTTTTTTATTTATACAAAAAAAATAAATATAACAAATTGATAATAAACATTTTATATTAACGAAGAGATATTATAAATTGCATTACTAATGACACATTTAAAAAAAGCTTACTCACAACACTAAGAGAGACCTTCTGTAATAAATCACTTTTTTCTTATTCCTGAAATTTAACTTTTTGGAATAAAGACGCTTTCAAAATCACTCTTTACTATGTTCTACACTTTACTTAAATGGAAATCTGCAATTCCTTTAATAATCCTATTCCTCACAGGATTTGGACTAACTGCTCAAGTTAATTTCATAAGCAATTTTACTGGCGATCAAGGAGGAGGAACTCCCTTATTCAATAGATGTATGTCTTCTGGAGCTAGTGATATGTTTGTCAATTGGGAAGTCTTTGTGGATGGAACAGCTTGTGGTGGTGGCTCTGCTGGAGCAGGGCAGGGAAGTGATTGCAAAGTCGTTCTAAGAGGAATGACCTCTACTTGTACTAACTCTGCTATAGCTTCGGATGTGGTATGTGAAGTGCCAGGTATCTATAATGGAGAAAATGGCAATAATGATGTATATTTTGCTAACCTGAACGTCTGTAATCTTCCCAATGGTAGATATTCCATAGAGATTCATTGTGATTGTCAGGGAGGCGATTATGATAATTCAGATGGACCTACTGCAGCGACTTCTTGGGACTATGCAGCAGAAAGCTTAGGAGGGTCTTCCAATGAAGATGGCGATGTCATCACCGACCAAGACCCTGCTGAATCACCTACCTATTATTATGGAGATGCGGCTGGCAACTGCCCGCTAACGGATGGACTCGACGAGTTTTCTGTAAATGGCGATGGTACTGGCGGCTGGCGCGAAATGGATGACATTTGCGGGAATTGTGTCAATCCTCAACTAGAATATATCACAATAGGCGATGCTGATGTCTATCGAACAATGTTGGTAGTAAATGGTCTATTTTTAGATATGGGTAAATTTCAGCCTGGTAATCCACCTCTACCAGATTGTTTAGGCGATATCGCTACGCTCTATAATGTTAGTTGCGTAGGAGCAGTACCTACTTTCGAGCCAAGTGGTTTTTGTGCGGATACGGATGCTTTAATGCTAAATGGGGCAGAAACGAATATTACGAAATGTGATTGTGGTGATGGCTTTGGCAATGGATCGGATGCTGATGTAACTGGCAATCGCTTATGCTATCGCTATTACATGGTAGGGAGTGCAGCACCTGCCTTTATTTGTGCAAATATTGGTTTTATGGATGATTGTCCTGCTGGTGGCCCAGAAGGAAATACCTTCCCAATAGGTGGTTCTTGTGAAAATAGACCTGCAGATGGTGTACTTGACCAACGTTGGCAAACGACTGCATTGGGTATCAATTTATTGCAAGATGCAGGAGGAAGTGATTTACCTGCAGGAAACTATATCTTAGAAGTATATACAGAAACAGATATAGTGAATTGCGATGGTAGTGCTGCTACCATCAGAGATCCAGAAAATGCACCAGTAGAATTTTATGATACTTGCTATGATGTAGTAACTCCAGATGGAATTGTTTGTACTCCTGTGGAATTGGTATCTTTTGAGGCGACCTATATGGAGGCAAAAGAAGCTATTGATTTGACGTGGGTAACAGCATCAGAATTGGATAATAGTCACTTTGAAGTGGAACACAGTCTTGATGCAAAAACATGGTCTCCTATCGGCAAAGTAGCTGGAAATGGCACAACCATAGAACGACAGCAGTATACATTTACAGATAAAAACTACTTGGATGGAATAAACTATTATCGACTAGTTCAAGTAGATTTTGATGGAACAACGGAGTTTTCGGCTATAAAAAATGTAGTTATTTCAAAAGGCAAAAAGTGGGATTTATTCCCCAATCCTATAAATGATAAACTTAGCATCCGAACAGCTATCGAGGGAGAATTCATTATCAATGTATATGATAGTAAAGGTGCTTTAGCAAAATATACAGTAATAACTATAGATGGGAATGTAATCGAGTTAGATTTAGCAGCACTTTTAAATGGCTTATATTTTGTCAATGTTCATGCTGTGGGTGGGCAAAATATAATTAGCCGACAAATAATAAAGCAATAGAATTTAAGTGAGAAAATATTTGTTAGTCAATACTATAAAATTTGACTAGACTCGGAAGGAGATGTGAAGTAATTTGCATCTCCTTCTTTTGCTATACAGCTAGCAGGTGAAAAAACAGAATAAGGGACTTCGCAAATAATAACCTACGCATCTAGCTTGTCTTTTCAGCTTATTCTTCGTTAAAAAGCCTCGACAGAACCAGCTATGCCTACGTTTTTTGCCTTGATTAAGCTAAAAAATCCTACGCTATCTTACGTAGGTTATTAATTGCGAAGTCCCTAAAATGCTAAAAGAGGGCAAGTTTGCATTTCAAATGCTTCCTTTTAGAGGGATAAATGAAGGAAATATTTCAAATAGAGTTAAAGAGCAAGCAATTGTGAATTAACAAATACGATAAATAAAAATAGGATAAATCAACCACAAAAATTTTCTTTTAACAATAAGAAGTCATAGTTTAGCATCACGAATTACAAAATAACAACCATTTACAAGATAAATTTCTGATAGTTAACCTAACTACAGGAAGTTATCACTCACCAGACTATTACCTTTCTATTCAATCTAATTTTCATAGAGGGAGTTCTTGTATGTTTTATTAATTACTGGATTAATTAAGATAGACTATCTAAAAGTAGCATAAGGAATATTTTTCCTTAGCCATTCTTGAATTGTCTTATTTGTAATAAATCCATTCATCAATAAATGAAAGCATTTGTCTAATTCAGTATTGTTGGAAATGTTACAGACTAACATAAAGACACTACAGAATTACAACACCTCGTCATCTAGTTATTAAAAGCTTGTTGGGAATTTTTACAAATTGAAAATCAATAGCTTGCGGTTTTGACAATATGAAAAATGAATGGCTTACCTGCCTTTGTCGGCAGACAGGTGGATATGTCGCTTATTTTTTATGCAGTCAAGCCTGCCCGTTCCATTCAGGCTTGTCTGCTACAAGCAGGCGGGTTCGTAAGATCTTGGTTTTCAGGAAGGAAAAATTCCCAACATGCTATAAGCTTTAAAACTCTACAATTTTTGTTACGGCACTCTAATTTATCTTTTGCTAAAAAAGATACGGTGCATCTATGCTAGAAACTAAAACTACATTTTGAAACTATCTGAAACTATCATTAATTTAATCACTTCAAACACTAGCATACATGAAACTTTTTGCTACTAAACTTATTACCCTTTTGTTCTGCTGCTTTTTCTTAGCAGGGCAGATAAACGCTCAAGTCTTCGATGTTCGAGAAGAATGGCGTGGCGGTTGGTTCGATAACCAATTAGATATGGAGTATTGGAATGCTCCACTAGGAACAATTAATTATCCAGGTATCAGTAATCCCAATCCAGCAGGATTTCCATCGCCAGAGGAAGCGGCTAATGGTGGCGGTTCGCCTGGGTACTATTTGAATAATCCCGGTTGTGGAGCTTCTATAGCTTGGGCAACTACACAAGCGGACGGTGCACCTGCAGGTAATTTCTTTGTTTACTCGGAACGAAATGCTGGTATGCGATGGAACGCTGTTGCACTATTAGGTGGAGGCCCTGATAGAATGGCACCAAAGAATACCCCTTTTGATGTAGAATCAACAGGTGGAGCAGCAGCTACAGAGCTTCAAGGTGGTGGAGCAGTAGCAAGTGCTTTTTACACGCATCGTATTGAAAGTACAGGCAATCCTAGAAAAGCACTAGTAATGGAGACCGCAGCAGAGCCTGTGGAAGTTACGCATGCATCTTCGGTGAATGGTCATGTACAAATTGGACTTACTGCTGCACCAAGCGCAGGCGAACTGGTATATGTACGCTATACTACGGATGCTGGTGGAACATTCACCAATGTATTAGCAACAGCTTCGCCAGGTACAAGCAAGTGCCCAGGGGCAGATTGCTACGAAACTACTATCCCAAATACAGGTAGCACGCAATTTTATGTCTTCACAAGTACTTGTGTGATGGCAGATGCAGATGCTTTTCCAGAATTATGTTGGTTGCGCCACTACGGTAGAGATCGACGTGGAACTAGAGAACTAGATGGGTCTGGAAATGGAGATTGCAACTTGATGGAAAACTA
The DNA here is from genome assembly GCA_937959095.1 of uncultured Saprospiraceae bacterium. GTDB lineage: Bacteria > Bacteroidota > Bacteroidia > Chitinophagales > Saprospiraceae > JAAUTG01. The sequence continues at coordinate 4,479 of CALGLY010000646.1, read as the reverse complement.
TCGCACAAGAGAAACCATTAATCCTATTTGTGTGGCACAAGGTGGAGAACCTATTGTGTTCGACGGTCTTCGTGACGCTGCTTACGGGCGTGTGATGGAAAGTGCTTACGCAGCACCACTCGACCCAACCTTGACAGACGCTGATGCAGCAGATCCGAGTATTATGAATTCTGACTTTATAGGAGAGTCAGCAGCTCTGGTTTTCTATACAGGTAATGATCATAATGCACCTGATTATACGAATGATTTGAATAGTAATTGTGGTGGCGGAACTTGGGCAAATATTACAAACTATTCTTGCCCAGGTGGTGGAACAAATTATCAAGGTCAAGCAGATATTCACCAATTTGATGTGTCTTGGGATAATACCTACCTATATATTCTCGTGACAGGTCCAAATGCTTACTTCGAGCATGATGGACAGATGCGCGATGAAATGGATATGTTTGTAGCCATTGATACAGATGGAGATAATGTAGATGCTGATCCGCATAATACAGCGCTTAGCTTGCCTGCAGCAATGGCACCATTCAATAAACGAGTTGATTTTGCAGGTTGGACTCCTAGTCACTTTGTGGCAGTAGCGCGCGTGAATCAAGCAGTAGCAGGTGGAGGTACATTTGCAGGACTCTATTCAGCAGGACCAGCAGAAATTGCTACGGATACCGATGCACTAGCAGAAGCAGCATGTCCTTCTTTTGAAGTAAAAGGAACTTACGATGGTGATCCTGCTGCTAGTTTCACAGAACTTCGTATTCCTTGGTCTATGATAGGCGGTCGCCCAGATGAATATGCAGGACAACGTATGAATTTCGCAGTTTATACTACTTATAATGATGAGGGCTATGATACGTATGATACAGCACCAGGTTATGGACAAGGACATGCGCGTCCATTTGAACAAATCGGAGATTCTCCTTGGGATGCCGATCACAATGGCGCGCACCTTGATCCTGTAACGGGAGCAGCCGACAACAATTTCTATGTATTCAGCCGTGCAGGTTCTACAGGGTATCCTGAGAGCATCAATGCTGATCCATTCGATTCTCGTGTAGCGGATCAAGGTCCTGGAGATAACAACTCTGGTAGTTCTAACGGTCGTCAGCCAGGTTCTGACCGAACGGATAATGAATTTGATACAATTGAAGAATATTATTGGTCAATTTCAAATATTGGTCAAACGAACGCAAATATTGTTTGTGCTGTTTTACCAGAAATGGACGACGCTGCCATTGCTTGTCCCGATGATTTTCCTGCTGCTTTGACAGGGACATTCGCAGGACTTACAGCTATCAATGCTTCAGGTTTTGTTACAGGTGGCGGTAGCTTCACCTATACTGATGGTGGTGCTTGTTATGATCCAAATGTTACGATTGCAGCAATGGATGTAGAGGATGTAACTTGTACGGACCCTATGGGGACATGTGCTGGCGAAGTCACTCAAATCACAAGAACATACACGATTACACATAGCAATCACTATGAAGATGGTGTAGCAGAGTGTAGTGTGCCGATGCCAGAACCATTGGAATCTACCTGTATGATTACCATGACTAAAACAGGTACTTGTATTGTCCCTGTAGAATTACTTACCTTCAATGGTACATATAGTAATGAACAAGTTCACTTGGATTGGACTACTGCTTCGGAGCTTAATAATAGCCATTTTGAGGTAGAACGTAGTTTGGATGCGAAGACTTGGACTCAACTTGGAAAAGTAGAAGGAGCAGGCACCTCTGTAGAAGTGCAACGCTATGATTTTGTGGATGAAGATTACTTCAAGGGCTTAAATTACTACCGCTTAAAGCAGGTAGATTTTGATGGTACTTATGAGTATTCACCAATATTAAGCTTAAATGTAAATTCAGGTAAAGATTGGAGCTTCTTCCCGAATCCTGTAGACGATAAGCTTACTATCCGAACAGCTATTGAAGGTGAATTCATCATCAGTGTATATGATAGCAAAGGTGCTTTAGCGAAGTCTATAGTAGCAACGGTAGATGGTAATGGAGTAGAGTTAGATTTAGCAGTACTTTCAAATGGCTTATACTTTGTCAATGTCTACTCGGTAGATGGAAAAGGTGTAGTTAGCCAGCAAATATTAAAGCAATAAAATTTAAGTGAGAAAATATTTGTTAGTCAGTTTTATAAAATTTGACTAGACTCGGAAGGAGATGCGAAGTGATTTTGCATCTCCTTCTTTTTTTTATACGTCCCTAGCTATCTTTGTGGTCAAATTAAAAATTGGAAAAGAAATAACTTTATGCTACAACGACCACGCAGAAATAGAAGAACAGAAGCTATACGAAATTTAGTACAAGAAACCCATCTGAGTCCAGCCCACTTAGTTTATCCACTCTTCGTGATAGAAGGAGCAGGTATAAAGGAGGAGATTAAATCCCTGCCAGGCAATTATAGATTATCCCTCGATAATATCCTTCAAGAAATAGAAAGCTGCATGGAATTGGGGCTACAGAGTTTTATTCTTTTTCCTGTAGTGCCAGAAAGTTATAAAGATAAAACAGCAACCTATAGCTATCATCCAGATAATTTTTACTTAAAAGCCGCACAAGCTATCAAACAGCAATTTCCTGAATGTTGCCTTATTAGTGATGTAGCAATGGATCCTTATAGCTCCGATGGGCACGATGGCTTGGTAGAAGATGGCGAAATAGTGAATGATAAGACGCTTCCGATATTAGCAAAAATGGCCGTAGCACAAGCCGCTGCTGGTTTCGATTTTATTGGGCCTTCCGATATGATGGATGGGAGAGTACGTACGATAAGAGAAGCCTTAGATGAAAATGATTTCAAAGAAACAGGTATTCTTTCCTATACCGCGAAATATGCAAGTGCCTACTACGGCCCATTCCGAGATGCCTTAGATTCTGCCCCAAAAGCAGGCGATAAGAAAACCTATCAAATGAATCCTGCCAATAAGACAGAAGCCCTACTAGAAGCAACTCTCGATACGGAAGAAGGTGCAGATATGCTAATGGTGAAACCCGCCTTGAATTACTTAGATATTATACAAAGCTTAAAACAAGCAAGCAAGCTTCCCATTGTGTGTTATCATGTGAGTGGAGAATGTGCTATGCTGATAGCTGCCTGTCAAAATAATTGGTTGGAGTATGAAAAAGCGATGCCCGAAACCCTATTGAGTATGCGACGCGCAGGAGCAGATATCATCATCACTTACTTCGCCAAAGATTATGCAAAGCTGTATATAAAATAAAGCCGTTTAGATTTTTGGATATTTAGGAAGCCTTGCTAAATGTCCAAAAATCTAAATTTCATTACTATCACTTCCGCATATATTCATCAATAATCAATTGAGGTTTCACGGAGATGCCTTCTTCGCCTATCATTTTTATAATTTCTCCTTTCAGGGCAATCCATTTGGCGTAGTCATTCACACCAAATTTTCCAGATTCTGCCATCGAAAGCCGCACTTTATCACCTGTGATCCCGATGGCGTGCAATTCATAAATTACTTCTGCAAAATCATATTCTACGGCTGCTGAAATACTAGCCAGATTGGTGAGGCGGGCTTGTTTTTTAGCAGAAACTACGGTTACGGTCAAGCGTACTCCTACGCCATATATCAGGTTGCGTTCTCGTCGTCCATTCTTCGAGCAACGGATATTTTTGTATTGCAAAAAATCGTGGACAATCACTTTACTATTCTTTGTACGTGTCCCCATGGAGTAGATGACATTCGCTTTTTTGGCTTCTAGGAGCGTCATTTCTCGGATAAAGGTCTTTGTGCCGCCAGTCAAGTCGGCTAAGGTCTCTGGTGCAAGTACATCTTCACAATCCATTACTTGTGCAGATATGCTTAGACTGGATAATAAGATAAGTAAAAAGCTGCAAAAAAAATTCATAGGTGTGATTGTCTTTTTAATCTATAATGCAAAAATCAGCTAGAAGTAACAGCTGAAATATTTGTGTTTCAATTCTACTGGATTATGTTTGTCCCTTTATTGTCCAACACAACACCATCTAAATAGTTTCCTCAATCATACTTCCCCTCCATGCGCTCTACATACTGCACTTCACCTAAGCGAAACTTGATAGGGAAGTTATTTTTCTGCTCTAGACGTAATTCTACTTTACAGAAAAAGCCAAGATGCTCATAGTACTGTTCGGAAATACTGAATGCTTTGCGAACTGGAATAAACGTATTTCTACTCGTATTGGAAGTAATAGAAGACATAGAGAGAGGTAAAAAGCGAGGCGTTTCAAAAAGGCGAGATGTGGGTATTTTCTTTAGTTCAGAGAAGGGTTTTCCTAGTATTTGGTAATCTGTATTTTGGGCATATGAAAGAACATTAATAAGAAGAAAAAAACAAAAGAAGGGTATTCTCATAGTAAACCACTGTAAGTAAAAACGATTTAATAACTTAGTACACTGTAACAAAAGTTTATTTGTATTTTGACGAAGCTTATTTTTTTAGTATTCGAGGCTTGTCTGCTACA
>CALGLY010000645.1 GCA_937959095.1 uncultured Saprospiraceae bacterium | reverse complement strand
AGAAGCCAAGCTTGGTTTGGGAGCAAAAACATCCTATATAACAACGGATAACACCTTCGATTTTTTCAATGTAGTGGAGGAACAAGATGTGCTAGATGAAAGCCTAAGCAATCGCTTTAAATATACGGAAAATGTGAATGCTGCTTATGCGAATTACTCGCAGCAGTTCAAAGAATTGGGTGTGCAATTAGGCGTTCGTGTGGAGCAAACCAACTCGGAAGGGGACTTGATAGCGATGCAAAATACAGGCAATGAAAATGTAAAGCGCAAATACGTAGATTTCTTCCCATCGGCTGGTCTTACCTATAAATTGAATGACGATAATAGCTTCCAACTCAATTATAGTCGCCGCATCAATCGTCCGAACTATCAGGATTTGAATCCATTTGAAAGCCGCATTGATGAATTGACTTCTGAGAAAGGAAACCCTTTCTTGCTGCCTGAATATGCGAATAAACTTCAATTGACGCATACCTTCAAATATGCTTTAAATACAAGCCTCGCCTATACACACACCAAAGATGTGATAGCGCGCATGGTGGATGTGAATGGAGAAAAAAGCACCTTCATTACTTGGCGGAACTTGGCAGAACAACGCGACTTTTCCATCAATGTGAGTGGTAGTGTGCCTATTACAGAATGGTTATCTACCTACACGAGCCTCACAGGAATGTATCAAGAAAATGATGCAGACTACGGGGATGGTAAAATCATAGATTTGAATGTAGCTACTTTCAATGCCTACAGTCAAATGAATTTTAAGCTACCAAAGGGATTCAATTTTGAGCTTTCAGGTTTCTATTCGTCTCCTTCTGTGTGGGAAGGCACCGTCAAGATGAACGAAATGTGGGCAATGAATGCAGGAATCCAGAAAAAAATCTTGCAAGGAAAAGGTACAATCAAAGCTTCTTTCAATGATATATTCTGGTCGCAACAATGGAGTGGGGTGAGTGATTTCGGAGACCTTTATATGAACATAGCAGGCTTCGGAGATAGTCGCCGCGTACAGCTTAATTTCTCGTATTTATTCGGGAATAATCAAGTGAAGAGTCGCCGCCGAAGCACTGGCTTAGAAGAGGAAAGTAGCCGTGTGAAATCGGAGAATTGATTTTTTAAATTGAACGCAGAGACGCGGAGATGCAGATAAATATTAAAAAAAATTTCTGCGTCTCTGCGTTCAAAAAAATACAAAATTTAATTTACGACAAATTACGACTTACTACAATAGCATAGTGTTAGGGTTTTAAGGCACGAGATTTCTTTCTTGTGCCTTTTTTTTGTTTTTTGTGAAATTATACCAATTTCACGATTCAGCAAAACATATGGACGAACACATCCGAAAATGGCGGCTCATACTAGGCAAAGATGCCGACCCTGAAGAACAGGTAGAACTAGCGGGTGATGGACTAGGTATGGATGCTGTACTAGAAGCCCTCTACAATAGCGAGCGTGCAGGCGGCCTGGGTGCGTCTGCTCCCAATATCAATAAATGGCTCGGTGATATTCGGACGTATTTTCCGACTTCGGTGGTGCAAGTGATGCAGCGCGATGCCCTAGATAGATTGGGACTGGAACGAATGCTGCTAGAACCTGAATTGCTGGAAAGCTTAGAGATGGATGTCCATTTGGTAGGGACTATTTTGACCCTAAATAAAATAATGCCTCAAAAAACACGCGAAACAGCGCAGCAAGTCGTCCGAAAAATAGTAGAAGAACTCGAAGAACGCCTCCGAAACCCCATGCAAGCAGCGATAAAAGGCGCATTGCAACGCGCCCTCCGCAACCGACGACCTAAATGGTCAGAGATAGATTGGCACAGAACCATTCGGGCAAATCTTAAAAATTATCAGCAAGAATTTAATACTATTATTCCTGAAACCTTGATTGGATATGGCAAAAAAGGACACGCGCTCAAGCACGTTATTTTGTTGATAGATCAGAGTGGCTCTATGGCGACTTCGGTAGTATATGCGAGTGTTTTTGGGGCAATTTTAGCTTCGCTCCGTTCCATAAAAACGCATTTTGTAGCCTTTGATACTAGCATTGCCAACCTGACCGAACATTTGGATGATCCTGTCGATTTACTTTTCGGCACACAACTTGGTGGCGGCACCGATATTGCCAAAGCAGTCACCTATGCTGAAACCCTTATCGAACGTCCGAAGGATACGATTGTGGTATTGATTACCGATTTATATGAAGGTGGAAATGTGTCGCAACTTTATCAGCGAGCGAATGCTATAAAAGCAAGTGGCGCGCAATTGATTTGCTTGTTAGCTCTTAGCGATGAAGGAAAACCCTCCTATGATAGTGGAGTAGCTACCAATTTTGTAGAACTCAATATCCCAACCTTCGCTTGCACACCCGACGAGTTTCCAGAACTAATGTCCGCCGCCGTAAAAGGCGATGCAGCGAGTTTTCGGGCGAATAGGGGATGAAAGGATAAGACTACAAGTATTAAGTAATGAGACAAATTCAAGAATTACTTGAACTTGCGTTTGACACTTGAACTTGAACTTAAAACTTTATTTCCCTACGACTCCCCTGCCGAAAGCGTGAAATATTCCACAGGATTCACATGATGTCCTCGAATCCAAAGCTCAAAATGGAGGTGTGGTCCATCCGTTTTCGTTCCTGTATTTCCGATTACAGCAATTGCTTCCCCAGCTTTCACATAATCCCCCACTTTCTTAAGCAACACAGAATTGTGCTTATAGAAAGTAATCACATTATTCGCATGCTGAATCCCGATAGAATTTCCTGTTTCCATTGTCCAATCCGAAAAGAAAACATAGCCATCCATCACCGTGAGGATAGGCGTATTTTGTGGCGCAGTGAAATCAATGCCGTAGTGTTTTTGCTCTGGGTCATATTCTTTACTCAAGTTGCCTTTCACTGGCGGAATCAAGTACAATTGTTCAGGTGCGCGATTGTTCGAAAAATTAACCGTACGACGCAATTCCTTTGCTTCGATACCCACATTTTCGAGTTCTACTTCGCGGCGTAGTATAGAATCTTCTTTACTTGGAAAAACTTGTAGTGTAGTATCATCAACTTCTATAGGGTCGGTTGTTATATCTTCTTCGGTTTCTACTTCACCATTTATAAACTTCAGGAAGCCACTCATGCGGCTGTCATTTATAGCGATTTGTTCTTCTAGTGCTTCTATTGTTTCCGTCAGTTCTAGCAACTCTGCTTGATTGTTGGAGCTACCACCA
>CALGLY010000644.1 GCA_937959095.1 uncultured Saprospiraceae bacterium | reverse complement strand
GAACTCAAAGAACGCTCTGAAGCTGCAATAATGAAAAAAGGTGATATTTTGATTATGAATAATACACTACAACACTGGTCTGACACCAATTTTACAGATACAAATAGACTATCACTAGCTTTTCCTATGCTTCCGAACAATGCAAAGATGGTATCTCACATCGCCAAAAATAAGGATGGCAACATTGTGATAGATATGTATGAATATGATGATACACACACCTATTTTGCTAGTGACAAAAACTTAAAAACTAAAACACCTCTTGAATCTTTTGTATATAAAAAAGCAAAGCCGCTTGCAACTACTTCTATACAAGAATCCGTAATTACAAAGGAGCAAAACCTTAGCTTAAATAAAGCAGAAGAAAGCCTAAAAACAGGAATTATATATAGTCTTTGGCGAAAATTACCTGCTAGCTTACGCAAACGATTCTTTGATATAACTAGAGGTTAATTTATGAATGCAATCTTCAAAAATAAACAGGCTCAGCAGCAATTTGACGCGAAAGGTTATGCTATATTACGTGATGTGCTGGATCATTGTCTTTTGGATGCTTTAAACGATTTTTGGCAAGAAAATTTGAGACATACTAATAAAAATAACCTGAATCACCCACTCGGTCTATATATCCATACAAAAGAGGAATACGTTAAAACAAGTTTGGAAAGTTATAAACAAAAACTATTTCTCATTATAGAAGATCTACTTATAGACCATAAAGTTGTAGAACAGTTTTTCTCCTTTTTCAATAAAAGACCCAATCAAGGAATTTTTGGACTACATAAACATCCTATGTTAGTCGATATAAGACAGCACATCTCAATTACTATTTGGATTCCTATGGTGGATGTAGATGAAAATAATGGCGCACTTTGGGTAATACCAAATACATTTTCTGATTATTTATATAACCTTGATGAAACGAACCTCAAAATGCGTTCCGAACTTGTTCCAATGAAAAAGGGCGATGTTTTAGTTTTCAACACACTACTACACCATTGGTCAGATACGAACTATTCAAATAAAAATAGACTGGCGATTGGCATTGCAGCTACTCCTAAAAATTCCAAACTCATTACGCATTATGTACGTAAAGAAAATGGCATAGTCATCATAGACTTATATCATTCTCTCATGGGTGGGAATATTCGTCCAAGTATGCTAGTAGACAAGATACCTTTCGATTCTTTTGTCTACAAACAAAAAGACATTCCAGTCCCTTCAAAACCACAAATTGAAAATATCTTTGAAACTGAAAGTGTCCTAAAAACAGGACAGATATATAGTCTTTGGCGGAAATTGCCTGCTAGTTTTAGGAAGTCTTTTTTTGATATATTTAGAAGATAAGTAGTCAGACAAAAATAAGATGACATATGAGTTCAATAAAAATAAAAGACACGGCAGTAAGAATGAAAAACGGCTATTTTAGCCTCACTGATATAGCAAAAACAACTAGAAGACCTACTGATGAAATCTTGCGAGGATGGCTAAGAAATAGTGATACCTTACTTTTCTTGGAAGAATGGGAACTACTACATAATGATGCGTTTAATCCCGTCCAAATGGACGGGATTAAACTTAAAGCAATGAAACGCTCTGAGCATATTAGTGCAAAGAAATATATATCAGAAACCAATGCAATAGGCATAAGAACCAATAGTGGTCGCTATGGTGGCACCTACGCACATATTGAAATTGCTTTAGATTTTGCAGCATGGGTGAACCCAAAATTCAAAGTATGGCTTTTTAAGGAATGGATGCGAATGAAAAATAAAGAAGTGGGCAAAAGAAATTTAGAGTGGCACGTTGAAATGTTGAGTAGGAATGCTGATGAAACACAAGTATTACTTGAAACCTTAATGGAATCGATTAAGAAGATTAAAGGAGAATAACTTTTTTGACATTATCAGAGGATGAAAGCACCTAAGCACCTTATACATATCGGCTACCCCAAAGCAGGCTCTAGTTTTCTACGCGCTTGGTTTGCACAGCACCCCAAACTATTCTACCAAGACGGGGGCATTGCAGGTTTTTCGGATATTTATGAACTTGTACGGGCAGGCGCAAGCAAAGAGAGTAACAAATACGATTATTTCGTCACGAGTTCAGAAGCAATTGCAGTAACAAATGTATTCGCAGGTATTCCCAATACAAACTTTGGCTTTAAGAATCAAAAATTCAATCAACAAGGCGATACGCATAAACTGTGTATGACGCTGCATGGACTTTTTCCTAATAGCAAAATTTTGTTCATTACTCGGGGTTTTGAAGCCTTTGCTAAATCTAGCTATTCCCAATATATTCGTTCAGGCGGCATACATAGTAAAGAAGAACTACTAGGAATAAACAAGAAAGAAATCAAGAAAGTCAAGAAACCCAAGTTTCAGCAAATATTACAAGCTTTCATCGAAAATTCTAATGCTACTAAAATCCCTGATGAATATATTGCTTATCTACGTTTTTGTCAAGCTTTATATAGCGAGGAGAATGCAACCCAAAATGGCTATACCCCAAAGCAATTCTTAGAAGATTTTCCCAAAATACAAGCCTTTATACTAAGCGAAAATAGCAAATTAGAAGATTATGCACTTACGCATCTTTCTGATATACAAAAACAAATGCTGCTAGAGATGAAGCAGCGAAACGGAACACAGTTTCGACAGCAAAACAAGCCTAAGACCACACCGCAAGCGCAGCAGACTAAGTACAATTCTTACAATGATATTATTCGTCTATATCGACAGCAATTTGGCGAAGAAAATGTCCTTATCATGCCCTATGAATTATTGAAAGAGAACCAAAAACGATTTTTACAAATTCTTCAGGAACGCTTAGGTATTGAAACTGTAGCTATTGAATTAGGCATAGTAAATCCCTCGCTGTCTCCACAAGATTTATATTGGCGAAGGTGGTTATCGAGGGGACTTTCTCAATTTTCTTCGATATTACATGAACGTATTTTTCGGTTTTTTTATGGAAAATACGTGCAGCTACTCCAAGTAGGTCGTTTAGATATTTTCTTTAGTTTATTAAAACGCATCGCACCCAACCGTGAGATGGAAGCTTTTCATTTACCTGAAAGCGAATTGAATGCATATAAGGGGGAAGCCTCGCTTTTGAAGCATGACCCACTCTATCAGTCCTACTTAAAAGAATATTTATTGGATGACTGAAACGAAGAAAATAGTATTGGTGAGTAGCTGCCCAGAAGAATGGGGCGGAAGCGAAGAACTTTGGTTTTTATCTATTCCGCATTTTCAAGCAAAGGGCTATGAGATTACGGTTTTCAAGGAAGCTATCGAACGCGAGCATTTCCGTTTCGAGGCACTTGCAGCGGCTGGTGTGCGCCTAAAAGATGTTTGGACAACGCTGCCCTGGTTCATTCGTTTGTTACTTTGGTTGCCCTGCAATATTCCCCTGCCTATCATTCCTAAGTGGCGACGCAGAGCTTACTTTTCGATGCGACTTCGGGCTTGGTGTTTGAAGGAAATCATCAAAAAGGAAAAACCTGAATTGGTCATTGTTTGTCAAAGCGTCAATTTTGATGGTTTGGAATATGCCTACACTTGCATACTGAATGAAGTACCCTACCACATCATCTGCCAAAAAGCAGTAGAAAATTACTTGCCTCTTCCAGAAAGCAGAACGCATGACCGAAAAGCCTTGCTTGGCGCACAAAAAATCTTTTTTGTCTCCGACCACAACCGAAAACTCACCGAAGAGCAATTCCAAATCCAATTGCCCAATGCCGCTTTTGCCTTCAACCCCAATAAATTTCGAGACAGCGCACTCCCCTACCCTAGTTCGGAAGCAGGCTTCAAGTTGCTTTGTATCGGTCGCTTATTCATTTACGAAAAAGGACAGGATATGCTCATTCGTATCTTGAGCCAAGCCAAATGGCGCGAACGCAATCTGGAAGTCACCATCATCGGCAAAGGCAGCGATAAGGAATATTTGGAACGATTGGCGCAATTTCATAAACTCGATAAACTGCATTTTCAAAATTATACCAAAGACTTAGAAAGTACTTGGACAGCAGCACATGGCTTAATATTACCTTCGCGTTTCGAGGGAATGCCCCTCGTGATGATAGAAGCAATGAGCCTTGCACGACTTGTGATTGTAGGTGATGCAGGCGGCACAGCAGAGGTCATTCAGCATGGCGTGAATGGCTTCATCGGTGAGGCAGCTATTCACAGTTTTGAGACAGCTATGGAGGATGCTTGGCAAGCGCGACACCAATGGGAAGCTATCGGGCAGCGTGCACGGCAGGATATTTTAGCTTGGAGTCCGAAGGTAGCAGAGGTGGATTTGGTAGATAAGATTCTAATGGACATTCCGATAGCTACAAAAGATGAAGTTTAAAGAAATTCCAAGACTCATCCGCACCTCCGAATGGTGGACAGGCAAACTACCTTTCCAGTTGTGCTTTATATTCTACTTACTTTATGCTAGTACAAATTCTTTGCCGCTTCATGAGTTAGTCCCAACTATCCTAGCTTGGTTCGGGGCATTTATCGCCATTGCAGGCTTTGGCTATTTCATTAATGACTACTTCGACCAAACAGAAGATGCACGTGCTAAAAAAACGAATCGAGTCGCCAATTTGAGTCAACAAGCGTGTGTTTTTTGGGTCTTATTTTTAGGTTTTGCTAATGTATTGCCTTGGCTTTTTCTTGGCGTATCCCCTACCCTAGCCTATTTACTAGCGGCACAATTCATCGCTTTTTCACTCTATTCCATCCCACCAATACGACTCAAGCGTGTGCCTTATGTAGGAATGTTGCTCGACGCGCTTTACGCCTATCTAATTCCAAGTTTAATCACTCTAGCTGTATTTTCTCCCTTGCTGAATGTATCCTTTAACACCGCGACAGAATACGCTTTTGGTGCATGGATATTATTGGTCGGTTTCCGAAATATCGTCATCCACCACCTCGCAGATGCCGAACATGATCGACACAATGCGGCCTTCGTTTTCAATTGGACACAGCAACAAACTGCCGCCCAAATTGAGCGATGGTTTCAGCGCATCTTTTTACCTTTAGAAAATTTCAGTTTTCTAATACTTCTGTATTTCCTTCCGAAAGGCAAGTGGGTTTTGATAGGACTTTGGGTACTATTTTTACTTATCACACAACTTGCCCCAAAGCACGATTCTTCCTTTTTTGCAAAGCTGCATCAGCAAGCACCAATCGTACGTTTCAATATTTTTTATGAATCTTGGTTAGCATTCGTTTTGTTAGGACTTTGCTTGCCTTTGCATTGGAGTAGTTTGCTGATAATTGTAGGCTATCTTGCTTT
>CALGLY010000643.1 GCA_937959095.1 uncultured Saprospiraceae bacterium | reverse complement strand
GATCGATTTTACTATAATGTTCGTCCGAAATTAATAGGAGAAAGTACTTGTCGGTGTACTTAAACTATGGCGCAAGATGATTTGGATGGGGCATTTTTTAAGTATTAGTATCAATATACAAAAACACTTAATACTGCCCAAACACTATACTAACTCGCTGATTTAAAAGTATTTAAATTAGATGAGTTTAACATTTTTCTAAAAATAGATCTGAATTTCTAACGCGTTGAGGGCATTCTATAATGAATCGCCCCACCAAAATCACTTTGAGCCTAAACTATCAAATTGTAATTTAATTAAATTAACAGTATTTTTTTATTTTTTTATAAAAAAAAGAACGAACGGTCACTTTGGCCCGACTATCGGTAGAAAATCAATTGATTTACTTCTTTTTTGACAAAGAGCTAGATGTCATATTCTTTTTTAAAGGCTTCAATTATCAGCTTGAAATTATCTGGCAGATAGGTATTCATCCCAACAATTAATTCTTCTGGTATTAATTTGTAGTAGGCTTCTGAAATTGCCCCTGTTATTGATGCAATGGTATCGCTATCTCCTCCTATTGAAATGGCAGTTCTGATGGCATCTTCAAAATTTTCAGATTCTAGAAATGCAATTATGGATTCGGGGACACTTCCTTGGCAACTGACATCAAAGGTGTAGCTTGGTCGTATTTCGTCTATTGTTCTATTTAAATTGTATCCAAATTTGTGTTCCACATAGTCTTTGATTTCTTGTTTTGATTTCCCTTTTCTGGCAAGAAAAATTGCCATTGCCACCGCTTGCGCGCCTTTTATCCCTTCTTCGTGATTATGTGTTATTGCTGCGCTTCTTTTTGCTTCTGCTAAGACCTTCGTTTCCTCTTCAAAGGCAAATCCAACTGAACTTACTCTCATGGCTGAACCATTTCCCCAACTGTTATACGGACCAGTAATTGTTCCTGCTAACCATTCTTTAAATCTTCCTCCATATCCTGCCAAAGGGTAAGCTCTGCCATATTCTTTTACAAGTGTTGCATAATCGTTTGAATTTAAAATAGAATCTGCAATTGCGATGGTCAAAACCGTATCATCGGTATAGCTTGATTCTTCTGTGAACAGTTCAAAGTCTTTACTTTTTATATTATTTATTTCAAATCTCGACCCGATTATATCTCCAATTATTGCTCCTATCATTGCTTATTTTTTTTAGACCTAATTTATAAAAACTACCCACGCAACCGCGCCCGAATCGCCTCAAAAGAATCATCTACGAATAGCACACCATCGCGGAAGACTTCACGTAATTCGCCCTCGGCTTCTTCCGCCCAACTTACTTCATCGAGCAATTGGTAGCGACCATTTTCTAGTATTACTTTTAGCAAGCCTTTCGCCGATTTCTTAGTACCATCATCCGTAATGGGGTCTTTGAAAATCGCCCTGCCTTCGCCCGCCACTTCACCATAAGTAGATTTCATGGCAAAGCCAAAGGTATCGCGGGTATTGTATTGATAGGTGAACGAACCAATGCCTAACACCACATTCGTAGAGGCAAAACCCTTCGCCTGCAAGCGTTCGCAGATGTGCGTAGCGCGGGTAAGGGTGATGCTATCGCCATAAATCGCGCCGATGTGTTCATCCAATTCCTTGTAACCTTTTGCATTCGTAATGCCTCCGAAGGTATCCCAAAGTAATTCGATTACGCCTTTGCGCTCGGCTTCGGTTTTGCCCTTTGGATTGCCACAAATAATATCCACAGGATCACCACTATCGGGCCGAATGACGACTTTGCCATCGCGCTGCAAGACTTCTTTTTTCAAGGCAGGTAAGTATTCGGTCAGCACCTTCCATAAGTCCCAAGTATCCGACACGATAGATACAATCCCATTCGGGTAGACCTCCGTGATGAGCCGCTTGAAGGTCTCCAATTCGCCTAGATTCGTTCCCATGCACATCACGGAATGTTCGGTAGCTGCGACCGTGGTTGCTACGAGTGCTTCGTCCGAATTGCCGCCATAATATTGCTCTATAAAATCAATAGCAGGAATGGTATCCGAACCTGCAAAACTCAATAAATGCCCTGCTGCCGATAGTACAGCCGCCTCTAGTCCAGCCATGCCGCGCATTGAAAAATCATGCCCTTGAAAATCTACAAATTCAGGCACGGTACTTGTCTGCTGCGCGAATTTATCGAGTATCATTCGGTACTGCTTCGCTAGGGTGGCGGAATTGCAAGGCATCCAAATTGTAGTGGAGAGCAAGGTCTCAAAGTAATTCGTTAGCCAAAAAAATTCAGACTTGGTATTGTACATCGTAAACATCGGCACGCGTATTGGTACACTTACGCCTTCGGGCAATGCTTTTATGACAATCGGCAAATAACCCAAATCGTGCAAAGCCGCGATATGTTCTGTGCCTACAGAGTTTTCACCGAGGTAGTTATTGACTCTGCGTGCGTATTGTTGTATGACGCGCGCTTTCGGTTGCTCAAAGAAGTTGCGCTGAAACTCCTCTAGCACATATCGCTTGATAAAATACTGTAAGCCGAAAAAGACCACCTCTTCTATACCTTCGATGCGGCTTTTTCGGGGTGTCCAATTGGAATAAACCAAACTTGT
>CALGLY010000642.1 GCA_937959095.1 uncultured Saprospiraceae bacterium | reverse complement strand
GCCTTTATTAAGGCTTTGTATTCAATATCTATCTATCAGAAAGGGGAGACTTTGAGCTCCAAAAAAGAACACTGCTTGAATAGAATTGCTATCACTAAGCCATAAGATTCAGGCTCTATTATGTTCAACACATTAAATAATAAGATGTAATTGCTCAATATTAATTGATTTAACATATCATAAATCTATGACTATAAGACGGCCACAGACTTATAATATCTTTAAGTAGTATAAAACTTATGCTACTCTATATCGTATACAAAGAGTGATTGCTATAAGATAATATTGACAACTAATGCACTCAGCTAAGATTATTTTGCTACTATTTACCGTGCTACTGCAATTTTGTGCTATTCAAGGAAGGGCGCAAAAAGATTATATGCTTCTACTAGAACATACAAAGTTTATTCCAACACAGAATATAGATAAATTCAACATCCATGAAGTGGGATGGCAAGCGCATATTCATAAAGAGCAGCTTTATGCTATTCTGCAATTTAAAGAGCTTCCTACCTTAGCCTTGCAAGCAAAAATAAAGCAAGCAGAAATAACTCTCTTAGATTACTTACCAAATAAGACCTATACTGCAAGTCTTCCTGTATCCATCACGGTAGCGCAGTTGAAAGCTATGAATGTGCGAGCTATCTTACCAATGCAAGCTGCGTGGAAGCTATCGGAGCATTTAGTAGGTGGTGATTTTCCAGAGGAAGTAGTAGTGAATGAGGAAGTAGAGCTGCTAGTTATGCTTCAAAAGAACGAAACGAAAGCACAAGTAGAAAAGGAATTATCTATTTATGGAACAATCTTAAATCCTCGTCATAATCTTCGTACCGAGCAAATTGTATATCTCAAAATAACTGCAAAAAAAGAACAACTACTACGCCTTGCTGCGTTGCCTTTTGTAGCATATATACAACTGAAACCTTCCGAACCGAAAACGTTAACAGACGATACAAGAGCGAGCCATCGTACGAATGTTCTAACTAGTACTTCTATAGGAGGATTGAGTTTATCAGGTTCGGGAGTAGTAATAGGGGTAGGAGATGCTGGTACGATTAATGAACATATCGACTTAGATAACCGCATTTTAAACACTTATAATATTGATGAAAATTCGCATGGTGCTAAAGTGACCGGAATTATAGCTGGGGAAGGAATTTTATCTCCTACTATGAAAGGCTTTGCACCTGAAAGTGAGATTGTTGCTGATATATTTACGAATAGTATCAATAATATAAGTAGTTATTATAACAACCTCGGTATGGTGCTAACCAATAATTCTTATGGTACGAATTTGTCGCCTTTTTGTACCAATGCGGGTTCTTACAATGGCTCATCCAAAGCAATGGATCAAATTGCAAATATAGAACCCAATGTTTTGCATTGCCTCGCAGCAGGAAATGATGGGAATGATACTTGTTCACCTTATCCTGCAGGTTTTGGTACAGTTTTTCAAGGCTTACAAAGTGCGAAAAATGTAATGACTATAGGTTCGGTGGATGTTTATAATACGATTGCACATAACTCAAGTAGAGGACCTGCAAAGGATGGTCGAATTAAGCCTGAAATAGTAGGAGTAGGAGTAGATATAAGTTCGCCCGATCTCAGTAATAGTTATAGTATAGGAAGTGGTACAAGTTTTTCGACTCCTTCGGTTACAGGGACATTCGCTTTACTGTGGGAACATTATCGAAATAAAAATGGAGGTGTCGATCCAGCAGCAGCACTTATGAAAGCGATTGCTTGCAATACAGCAGATGATTTAGGAAATCCAGGGCCTGACTATACCTATGGTTTTGGACGAATTAATGGCTTGCGAGCTGCTAATGTTATTTCTTCAAAAGACTACTTAACGAATGCAGTAGGAAATGGTTGGATGGCTTCACATAACATCACAGTACCTGCTAACACGGCAGAAATACGAGTATTGCTCTCTTGGCATGATACGGATGCTGCATCGGGGGCGAGTGCTACCTTGATTAATAATTTAGATATGTCTGTAGATGCACCTGGGGGAAGTAATTATCTACCATGGGTGTTAGATGACACGCCTGCTAATGTCGATAATAACGCCGTACGCGCTGTAGATAGTAAGAATAATATGGAGCAGGTGACAATAGAAGCACCTAGCGCAGGTACTTATACTGCGAATGTCGTAGGAACAAGTGTGCCAATGGGCTTACAACGCTACTATTTGGTATATGAAATTGTTCCAAAACATGTGCAAATAACCTACCCTACAGGAGGTGAAATTTTTGCACCAAATGAGGAAATACTTATCACATGGGATGCTGCGGGTTACAATACGCAAGCTTTTACGATAGCCTATTCGCTTAATGATGGCACATCTTGGACGAATATTTCTACTAATGTTCCTGGTGACGCTCGGCAATATAGTTTTACTGCACCTACTGTTATGTCTTCAGATGCACTTATACGAGTTAGTAGAAATGGAACGTCTCTGACATCCATAAATTATACGGTCTTCAGTATTTTGGATGTTCCTACCAATATCGTTGCTATTCCCGATTGTGATGGTAGTATAGACTTGAACTGGACAGGCGTAAATGGCGGATTGGGCTATATCGTCTATGAAAGCCAATCAGGTATTTTGACACAAGTAGGCGTTACGACCAATACTAATTTTAATCTCACTGGGCGCACTGCTGGAGAGCTTTATTGCTATACCGTTCAGCCAACCTATCCTGGTGGAGTGCTTGGACGAAGAGCTAGAGGTGAATGTGTAGTTGCCTTTGGAACAAGCATTGCTAGCATGCCTTATTATGAAGGCTTTGAAAATAGTAATGGAGCTTGGTTTACAAGAGGAAAGAATACTGATTGGGACTGGGGAGCACCTATTGGAGTAATGATTAACTCTGCGGCTAGTGGAGCTAAAGCATGGGCAACGGATTTGCTCGGTGATTATGCTAATGCTTCGGAAGCCTACTTATATTCACCTTGTTTTGATCTGTCTAGTATGACTTCTCCTGCCTTGTCTTTTTCACTCATTTACAAAATCGAAGATAATGGCTCGAATCCATCTAGTCCCTTTGATGTGGCAAAGGTGGAGTATTCCTTAAATGGAAAAGTATGGACAAGACTTGGTGTGAACGGTGGCGGCTCTAATTGGTATTCCAATGCAGCAGGTCTGCATCATTGGGATGGACAAAATCCAGTTTGGCACACCGCAAGTTATGATATTCCAAGTACAAGTAGTCGGGTACAATTCCGTATTTTGATAGATGCGGATCAATACTCCAGTGAAGAAGGAATCGGGATAGATGATATTTGTATAGGAGAAAGTGGAGAAAGCTGTGCAGTTACCTTTTTGCAATTGAAAACAATGCTAGGCGGCAGTTATGATATAACGAATGGCCTAATGAAAGATGAACTACGCCAAAATGCCCTGATACCACTTACTGAACCTTATACAAGTCTTGGATATACACATATAGGTGGTGGTGGCGAAACTATTTCTTCCTCCGTACTCACTGCCACAGGCGATGGTGCTATTGTGGATTGGGTGGTACTAGAACTTCGGTCTGGAACTAATCCTGAAACTATCATTGCTACCCGTTCTGCGCTGCTGCAAGCGGATGGTGATATTGTGGATGTAGATGGGGTTTCACCTATAGCATTTCCAAGTGTTCCATCTGGAAATTATTATGTTGCTATTCGGCACCGCAATCATCTTGGTACGATGACTGCTACCCCTATTACTATTACAAATTGATAGATGTATTGGAACGTGAAAAACACTATTTAAATTGAGGAAGATATAAGTACTTGGACAGATTTAAGTTACTCTTTTTATGACGGCATCTTTTTTCTCCATACTTCGTTGAAAATCCTCGCTTTAACTAAGGCTAGAGCTACGTTTTTCGCCTCGTCTGGATAAAAAACATGCTCCGTCAAAAAAGGAACTTAATTATGTCCAAGTACTTACCTGACAATTAATATTGACGTAAATGATAGCTGTTTTGATGAATTGGAAAATATCGAAAAGCTAAACATTGGTGAAATATTAAGATTGAGAGAAACATCCTTAAAGTCAAGTGAATTAGAAAAAATAATAGCGGAAATAATTCTTAAAAAGAAAAGCAATTTATTGATTGGATTTGCACTTCAAGCTTGGATTCAAGTAATAAATACAACGGCTTCAAAAACATTAAAAGTAGAACCAAAAAATCTCTTATCTTTGCGAAGCATTTTTTGAAGCCTGCTACTAGCTTGAAAAAAAATACGCTTCAGAAGCACGCTTGTTTTTGTAAAAACATCCTTTTTAGGATGAAATAACCAGAACCAATTCTTTCAAGGAATGTTATTAAGTACTCGAAC
>CALGLY010000641.1 GCA_937959095.1 uncultured Saprospiraceae bacterium | reverse complement strand
TTAAAAAGTGCTTAACTGAAATTCAGATTTTTTCGATAGTTTTTCTTAAAAAGATGGAGTATTGTTGATACTATGACTGCTTTTTAAGAAAAAATAGCGGAAAAAGGTGTTTTCAGATGAGTGTTTTTTTAAGGGTAACAAGTCTATTATTAACAAACAAAAAATAACTATGACATTACCTGCTAATTTTTCAGAAGCAGATTGGAAGATTGTAAGTACGCTACCATCTATGGTTGGTGGTGCAGCGGCAGTTGCAGATAATAGCGGCATATTTGGCATGCTAAAAGAATCGATGGCAAATGTACGTGCCATGATGGACGGCATGAAAAGCTACCCGAATAATCAACTGATAAGTGCGATGACTCCGACTAGAGAAAATGCCAAAGAGATGAAAGAAATGGCGATGAATCGTCGTACAGAAATAATGGCTATGCTAAAAGAAAAAGGCGTACAATCGCCAGATGCTTTGGTAGCCTTGACGCTGGAAGAAGCAGCACGTGCCAATTCCATTATAGATACCAATGCTTCGCCAGAAGAAGCGGCTGAATTTAAAGCATGGATTATCGAAATAGCTACGAAAGTAGTGAATTCAGCGAAAGAGGGTAGCACGCTTGGTTTTGGTGGCACACTCGTGAGCGATAAAGAAACACAGTTTCTAGCAGATTTGAAAAATGTGCTTTGCTAGAAGTAAGTACGAAGACACCGCAATAAAAACGGTGTCTTCGTACTCCATTTATAAAGCGACCATTAAGCCAAGCCCCAACCAATTTCCGCGCCGAATCGCTTCGCCCTGTGCGCCAAAATAAAGCTGATTTACATTTTTGCCTGCACCCACTTCTCCTACTTCGCCATCGCGCATAGTATAGCCGAGAGAGACTTTCATTTTCGCTTCTGTAATATATAGATTTAGCACTACTTCGTAACTTGCATCTGTACCCGAAGAAGAACCTACGCTTATAGCTTGTGCTTGTTCTGTAGCATCCGTTGCACCTGTGAAGAACATTGCCATCACACTAGGTTCTAGAATAAATTTCTTATCTACAATGAGATTATAGCTTGCTCTAGCATGAAGCGTTTCGGAGCGATAAATGAAGTCTGCTCCTTCGCGCGAAAGGAAACTGCGTTCTAAATCTATATTTAGATTATCCCAATTAAATAATAAATCAACACCTACTGCTGCATTGGATTTGAAAAAATCAGTCTCCCCTTGTTGCGCTACATTCGCGCCTATAGTTAAGCCTCTGCGTTTTCCAAAATAATTGATTTTGCCACCTAGCCCGTATTTTTTTTGTTCAGGATTACCGAAAGAAACCGCCAAACGAGCAATAGCAAGCGGAGAAGCGGCTGCTCCTATCGAATGCCCATTCGCATCACTGAAAGCAGGATTATGAACACCTAGATTATATTTAAAACTTAAATTTTCCTTTTCATTCATCCAAAGACCACCTAGGTTGATTCCCATTGTTCGACCAGGGCCGCGCCCTACTAAGTGTCGTCGCATATAGTTTTGTGACCATGCTTTTCCGAAGGAAGGCACAAGGAAAGCAGAGGTGAAACTCTCACGTCCGAACTGCGGTGTGAAGTAGCCACCTACGATATTAAAGGCTTCGCTACCTTTCTGCAAACGCCATTGAAAATAAGCCTCCCAAAGCCCGAAAGCAGGGAAAGCGCCATTGTTTTGTCCGCCTGTAGGGCCTGCCAAAATATCTCGCCCAACGAGGTCATATGCCCCGACTACTTTCACATTGAAGTTCTCGTAGGGTTGTGCCTTGAAGCCCATTCGGATACGTCGCACTTGGAAGTTGAGGCGATCATCCACATCTTCATAGCTTCCTTTATCGGCATCCCAAAGCTGTGCGTCGGTCGTGTAGCTTGCCCACAACTGAGCAGCAAGAATAGGCTGAATGTTGTAGCCTTCTAGGCGTTTTAGAAATAGACTTTGTTCTTCTTGAGCTTGGAGTTGCCCGATAACGCAAAGCAAAATTGCTAGTGTTAGTTTATAGTTCATCTGACTGAATTGTTTCTAAAAAAGTAATCTTTGGCAGTCCTTAAGAATTGAAAAAAGTCTCCCATTCGATCAAGCCACCGTCCAAATTGAAGAGCTTGTCAGCATCAAATCCGCCATTTCGCATCAAGGTGCATACCCGAACGCTTCGTCGTCCCGAACGGCAGTAAATGAAATAGGTATCTGCTGTATTAAGGGTTTCTATCCGCTCCCAAAAATCTTCTGCAAAATAACTAATATTAATCGCACCACTCAGATGTGCTGCTTCAAACTCTTCCACAGTACGCACATCAATTAGTCGCGCATTGGGTTGTATAGCCAATTGCGCTTTGAAGTCTTGAGGGGATAGATTATTGAGTTGCGTTTTTAGCAATTGCCAACGCGATATTTTACAAGCCTGATTTTCTTGTTGTGTATCTTTATTTTGCATAGGCTTTTCTTTTTCATTGCTTTGAGAATGGAAAGGTAATTATCAATTTTCCATTTTTAATACTCCATTAATTTAGCCACGACTTCTTCCGCAAGTCCCGAATGGGTAGAAGAAGAAACCCGAACACTTTTCAACGGACTATCCCAAGTCGCGGCTTTTGCAGCCCAAACATGAAAATTCTGCATCGAATCCGTTTTGCAATACACGCCCAAAGGCATTTGGCAGCCACCCTCTAGTAGTTTTAATACTTTGCGCTCTACATTGGTTGTTTGTGCGACTGCGCTATGGTGCAATTGCTTCAAAATTCGTCGCGTATCGGTATCACTCTTTAACGTTTGAAAAGCTAAAACACCCTGTGCTGGGGCTGGCACGAATTCTCGTGGATCGAATTTCAAGACAAAGAATTCAGATAAATCAAGTTCCAAGCGCGTCAAACCTGCTGCTGCTAAAACAATCGCATCGAATTGTCCTTCGCGGAGCTTTTGTAAGCGCGTAGGCACATTTCCTCGAATGTCTTTCAAGGTCATATCCTTTCTGAAATCTAATAATTGTGCCTTGCGTCTTGCCGAAGATGTCCCGACTACCGCATTGGCTTTTAGCTTTAGCATCTGTGTTTTATCCACCGCTTCTTTTCGTATTATCAGCCAATCTACAGGATTTGCCCGATCTGAAATAGCTGAAATAACCAAACCTTCGGGTGAAGTAGTTGGCAAATCTTTCATTGAATGTACCGCCATATCCACATCTCCTCGAA
>CALGLY010000640.1 GCA_937959095.1 uncultured Saprospiraceae bacterium | reverse complement strand
CTACTTAGTTACAGGAAACGAAGATACAGTATCTGTAGCAGGTGGCAACTCCCCTGGTAGCTTCGAAACCACAAGAGACGCAATTGCAAGACCTAGTCCTGTGCGTGTTTTTTGGGAAAAGCGCGAACTAAACGGACAATCTTGGACTCCGTGGGGAGAAATTGAAGGCGCGACAGAACAGAACTATATCATTCCAGCACTAGAAAAAACCACCGAATTTAGAAAAACCGTAGCGAGTAATTGTGATAACAATCAAGTGGAATCGCGCCTATCATCGGGAATATTGCACGTAGATGTATTGCCTGCCGATGGCACGATTTCGGGCCGTGTAACAAGTCGCTTGGGTACAGGCGTAGATGGAGTAAGTGTGCAAGTAGAACGAATAGACTATGTAGAAGGCGGCACAGATGCCAATGGCATGAAAACTGCAATCACTAATAGCGATGGCGAATACAAAATAGAAGGATTGTTCTACGGTACGGAATCGGCAGAGTTCAAAGTGACACCTAGCCGCGAGGAGCATGAATTTGACCCGATGGAACAAATTGTGGAATTGAGTTCGACCTTCAAAGCGAGAACGGCAAACTTTACAGATACGACCGTTTTTGTGATTTCGGGTAATATTTACCAAGACTACAATGGCGATACTTGCCCGATAGCAGGCGCGAAGGTAGATCTGATTTTCAATGGCTTGGTCATGAATCCGAATGATACCGTATTGGCGGTTACGGATGAAATGGGAAATTATCGTATTAATGTCCAGAATCCAGGTCTGTATTCACTTCGTCCAAAACTGCAAGAGCATACGTTCGCACCTGCGAATAAAACCATCAATGTGCAAGAAAACCAAACCGGTGTCAATTTTGAAGATAATACCAAAATGACTTTGCAAGGTTTCGTGCGGGCAAGTTGCGATACCTATATGGGAACATCTACGGTGACTTTGACCGACGAAGAAACTTGTTTCACTATCACAGGCTTGACAAATACAGAAGGTTTTTACCAAATCAATAATATTCCTGCACGTAAGTACAATGCACAAATCACCGATTTCACACCTATTGAAGGTTTTGACAAACTCACGGTACTCGGTTTTTTCAATCAGACGAAGCAAATAGACCTGAGCAAGGAATCTAAAAATCAAGATTTCATCTATCAGCGTCGCCCAACTATTGAGGTAACAGGTATGCCAGAAGCACCTTGCAGTGATTTCAATTTTCCAGTATTGGAACAAAATGAAAGCACAACTTTGAGCATCCGCATCGTCGAGGAAAACAGCACTTGCCCTGTCGATACGGGAACGATTGCCATTACCAATCAAATCGGCGATATGGGCGCTGAACCGATCACCTTGCAATTCAAAGGCGGCACTTATGAATACGAACTAAAAGCAGGCGCACCGAATATTATCAATCCTTATTTAAAGGACATCACCATCGTAGCGATTGATACTTTTGAGCGTCAAGCTACTTATAATCAGTCGGCTTTAGTAACGGGTGGTCGTC
The DNA here is from genome assembly GCA_937959095.1 of uncultured Saprospiraceae bacterium. Classification (GTDB taxonomy): domain Bacteria; phylum Bacteroidota; class Bacteroidia; order Chitinophagales; family Saprospiraceae; genus JAAUTG01. The sequence continues at coordinate 3,415 of CALGLY010000640.1, read as the reverse complement.
CGCGTGAGCAGAATTATAGCACGCAATCGCCACAGCTACCGATGCTGATTTTGCGCGACCCACCAGGTGACCAGAGTTACAGTTTCCTAGAAGAAGAAACAACGACGGAATTGGCAACACGCTTCTATTCTGCGAAAGCGGATGCTAGTAATAAGTGGGGCAATGTGCGCATAGGACTTGCTTTTGATGTAGAGGTTTTAGGTATCGGTACAGGTTCAGCATTTTGGGGTGATGTAGGTGGTGCATACAAAGTGAATGCAACGAATAGCAGCGCAACGGAGACCATTATTTCGATGACCAATTCGGAGCGTTTCGAGACAAATGGCGAAAGTACGACTTTCATAAAAGGCTCAGAAGGTGACCTCTTCGTAGGTGCAGCGATGGCGTTCCAATATGCAATTACCGACGAAGTCTTGTTTGACGAAAATACGTGCCAAGTACTTTTTGATAAAAATTTAGTGATTGCAAATGAAGGCTTGGAATCGGAATTTATGTTTACAGAACAGCACATCAAAGAATCGGTAATTCCAGAATTGCAAATGCTGCGCGATGATGAAACCACAAGCGAAGCCCAAATTGCAGAATACGACAATCAAATATTGGTGTGGCAGCAAATGCTGCAACGCAATGACCAACTGAAAGTACAATCAAAGTTTGAAGAATTGATACAATTTAGTGGCAATACTTCAAAGACACGCAGCACCACAGCAACTACTACCGATATTTCTACAATAGAATTTGGAATGGAAATAGATACCGAAGTAGCCATAGAAATGGGCTTTGAGTATGCAGGTAGTGGACTGAAAGGCGGTTTGATTACTAATTTTAAGATGGAAACAGGTGGCGATACCACGCGCACCAATGTCAGTAGTCTAACTACAGGCTATCACTTAGAAGATGATGATCCTCTGGATGAATTTACGGTAGAAGTTCGCACCGATCCTGTATATAAGACACCTGTTTTTGTTACAAAAGGCGGACAAAGTAGCTGCCCTGCCGAACCAAATACCAATGCACGCGAAGCCGTAAAACTACGTGCAGACAATCCAATTCAAGCAGGTATTCCTGCGGATGGCACGGCAACTTTCACCCTCTTTGCTGGTAATATCAGTGAGATAGATGAGGATAGAATTTATTTACTGGCACTCAATCAGGTGTCCAATACAGGTGGCGCAGCCGTGACCATTAATGGCAGCCCGTACACCGTACCTGTAGAACTGAATACCGTAGGCGCAAACTCGGAAGTGCCCGTAGTGGTGACCGTGACACGCGGTGCAAATTCTCCGATATATACCTACGAAGGTTTAGAGTTTATACTCTACTCTGGTTGTGAAGATTTTGAAGTCGCTTCTTCGGTTTCTTTGACGGCATTTTTCCAAAGTCCTTGCAGCGACATCACTTTGACCGAACCACAGGATGGTTTTGTACTGAGCCAAAGCAACAATAACGAAATGCAACTTCGCATGAAAGACTATGATGTCAATAATCTGGATCAAGTAACCGTAGAATATAGCGAAGCAGGGCGCAGTAGTTGGAAAGCGGCTGTCGTATTGGCAAGTAGTGATCTGGTAGATTCTGAATTTGGTACAGAAGTGACTTGGAATTTCCAGAACCTAGATGATGGCGAGTACGATATACGCCTGAAACTAGCTTGCGGCACAGGCACGACTTACTCTAGCCGTATTCATGGCTTAGTAGATAGAAGCGCACCGCAAGTACTCGGCACACCCGAACCACAAGATGATAACTTAGTACAAGAGGATGAAATCAGTATTGAATTTAATGAAATCTTAGGATGCAATGCCCTTTCGGCAGCAAATGTCCAACTCAAGCGTGTCCTACACAACGAGACCATCAATGCACAATTGACTTGCTTTGAAAACAAATTGGTCATCGTACCAAATATAGACATCATGGCCTTCAATGCAGAGCCTATCGAAGTACAACTGACTGGCATTAGCGACCAATACGGCAATGCCATGAGCGAAACCGTGACTTGGACATTCAATGTAGGCGGCGATTTGACTTCAATGGATTTTGATGAAGATGGCGTACCCAATGCAATCGACAAATGCCCTGGCTTCAATGATGCCCTAGATAATGATGGCGACGGCATCCCGAACGCTTGCGACCTTTGCCCAGAAAAAGCGAATGCAGGTCTAGCATTCGATGGCGTAAATGATAAAGCACTCGCGGAAGGATTGAACGAAAGTTTTGATAGCCTAAAGGTGCATACCATAGAAGCTTGGGTATATATCGACAGTTTCCCAGCATTCGATTGGAAACCAATTTTGACCTTGGGTGACACAGAAGGCATCGAAAATGAATGGGTACTTACGCCTTATGGCACTATGGAAATGGGCGCATTCCTATTGGGACAAGTTATTTATCCTAGAGTAGATGCAGGACAGTGGATGCACCTAGCAACGGTTTACAACGGTAGCCACCTCACCCTTTACATCAATGGCATCAAGCACAGCCGTATTATAGCTAACTATGAGTTTGATTTGAAGACGCTGCAAATTGGTTCAGCTACCTTCACGGAAAGTACTTTTGAGGGAAAATTGGATGAGGTTCGTATTTGGAATACGGCACGTTCGCAGGCAGAAATTGGGCTGAATATGAATAAAGAACTAGCTGGAGATGAAGCTGGTTTGGTCGTCTACTATAATATGAATGAAGGCACTGCTAATGCCGATAATACGAGCATTGACGCGACACTTCAAGACATCACCATGAATGCCTATGATGCAACAATGTCTAATTTTGCTCAAATAGGCGATACCTCCAATTGGGTTATCGGTACACCGATCCTAGAGTATGATTCGGATGGTGATGGCGAAGGTGATTTCTGCGCCCCTGCACCAACAATGGATTTGGTAGGCTTCTCTAGTGACAAAAAAGAAGAAATTTATACAGAAAGACCTGTGCAAGCGCAGCCGCTAAGCACCCAAGCACTAGACATGAAATTATCGCCTAACCCAACAAGTTTAGGTACAACTATAGAATTGAATATATCCGAAAATAGCGAAGTCGTACTAGAAGTATATAATAGTACAGGCATATTACTAGAACGCTTATTGAATAATGAACGCCTCCCAGCAGGCAAGCACACTCAAGCACTCTCCACTAGCGATTATCAAAGTGGCATGTACTTCGTGCTTGTCCGCACATCAAATGAAAGCATTACTAAGAAGCTTACTGTGTTACAGTAATCCTTCTTGGGTTTGGTACACTTTGACGCGCTCCTTTGGGAGCGCGTTTTTTTGTTGACGTTTTTTTTTAAAACAATTACATTATGTAGCACATCACTTTTGAGCTCTCTTCTTATATCTCCTCTAATTTGGTAATCTTTATTCCTGTTATTCCTGTTTTCTGTGTTGTGTTTGCTGTTGCTAACATGTCCAGTAAAGGT
>CALGLY010000639.1 GCA_937959095.1 uncultured Saprospiraceae bacterium | reverse complement strand
TTTCCTCCTCTAACAAGGATGTATCTTGCAAAATTGGTTGCGTGCCAATACCGAAAAATAGCCGTTTTCCATTCTCCGAAAAATAGGGCTTGCCATGTTCGCTCACGCGCCAATTCGCAGGCAGAAAACTTGCAGAATCATCCACTACAAGCTGTGCGGAATCGCGATCCATTTTCCAATGATAGAGTCCAAACGGGCGCACTTGTGCTTCCGTTGTATCTACATCTGCTAGAAAAGCGAGTTGGGTTGCATTATCATTATAGATAAGTTGCTTGTATTCTCCTTCGCTTCTATGGATATGATTCCATCTTTTAGCTTTAAAATCATAATGATATATCCCTGCCAGTTGCGTGCTATCCTTGCCCGATGTGTGGGCGACAAGTCCGGCTGCTTCCTTTGCAAGCTGATAGTCTTTTACAAACTCAAAGGTATCTGTCGTGCCACTTGCCCAGTGGTGTAAGACTAGTGGAAAGCCATTCTTTTTATTTGCTTTCTTTGTTTTTGAGGTTTTCTTTTTCTTTGCGGTTTCTGCTGTCATCACACTTAGCGTATCACCTTTAGCTTCTACGATTGTAGAATCTTTTGCAGTCGTATCAGCAGGTGGTGGCATAGGTTCAAATTGATAGGCAAGATAGCCTCCCCACTCTTTTCCTAGTTTGAAAGATTTTAGATTTGGTACTTTGGTTAATTTCGCTGTTTTTAAGTCGAAAATACCGAGGGTATCTTTAGGCAATTCCTCCTTTTCTACTTTGCGTCTACGCATAGCTTTCAAGCTGTCTTTGTGGGGTGTTATTTTGAAGGCTACAAAGGCATTATCTGCACTGATTTGTGCTTTTGTACCACGCTCGAAGGTGTGCGTCTTGCTTGTTGCTGTGGCATAAATTTTAAGTTGGGTATCCCCGTCGTCGCCCCGTTTTAATTCATAGACTGCCCATGTTCCATCATTGGAAAGCTGTGGCGATGCAATTTCGAGCCAAGTACTGCAATCTTCATGCTCTAACTGTTTTTGGGCGATGGATTGAGTGAGTCCGAAAATAAGGAATAAGTAAAAAAGGATGTATTTTTTCATTCTAGTAAAGGATTTAGAAAAGAAATGCTTGGGCAAGATAAATGTATTGAAAGATAAATTGGAAATCGTAGCCTATTAATTTTAGTTCTTTGGCAATTTGGATAGATGAGCAGCAATAATTTTTCTAAAAAAACAATCTTACCCCTATTTAATTTTGAAATAAGCATTCTTGTCTGCTTGTCGAAAAAATGGTTCTATAATGAAATGCGGCTTATTTATTCATTCGTGAAGGGTTATATTTTAGACACTTCCTTTTTTATTTGACCTTATTGATTCCAAGTTTCAGAAAAAAATAGTATTTTACCTCTTGATAAAGTAATAAGTCTGTAAATTCAAACTTATATTTGTGTTCATTTTATGTTTGAGTTACATAAAGCATACTAAAAATCAAGCTTTTTTATTTATAAAATAGGTTTATTTTTTTCGTGTGCTGAGGCTAAGAAAATCAATCGAATTCATGTCTAACAATAATAATGGTGTGTTACCAAATGAAATAACAACGATTCGGGATATTCTTGTTGGTCCACAGATGCAAGATTTAGCGAAACGTCTTGATAATTTAGAGCAACTGTTTCAAGAAGGCACGAAGCAGCGTGGAGACATGCAGAAGATTGAAGAAACTAAGAGACAAGAACTTTTGAATACTTTTAATACTCGTATCACTGAAGCAGAACAAACTTGGAAAGACAAGATCGCAGATATTGAGAAAAAGATAGAAGAACTTCGTGATGTTGATAAAGCGGAAATGGGAAGCCTATTAATAGAAATGGGGAAAAAATTGATGAAAGAATCTGTCTAAGCTCTATTCAGATGGCTTGTATAATTGATAGCAATGACAAAGAGAACAAATATCAGCATAGATTCTGATCCAGCAATGGAAAAAGTTCGGGCTATCATAATGCAGAAAGAACGTGCAGAAATTGAAGAGTTACATTATATACTTGACAATCAGGAGGAATTATCTACTAGAGTAATTCCAATTATTGAAGGAGAATTGGAGTTTTTTAAAAAACAATTCCCTAAAGAATTTGAGCATGTTATTCATAAACTTATTGATCATCGAATAAAAGAATCACAGGACTCGATATTGGATGTAATGTATCCAATGGTAGGAAAGATGGTTCAGAAATATGTCAATCAGCAATTCCAACTTATCCGTGATCGCCTAGATAATCAAGTAGAACGATCTAGCATTCTTTCTAGGTTATTTAATAGAGCAAAAGGAATAAAAGAAAGTGATGTTCAATTAAGTGAACTTCATGATATTTCGATAGAAGAAATTTATGTAATCCAAAAAAATTCTGGACTTCTAATAGGAAGTGCATCACGAAATGAAACCGTAGATCCTGATTCTGTAGCTGGCATGCTTACTGCGATTAAACTGTTCGTAGAAGATGCTTTTCGGCAAGGAGAGCAAAATTTAGAGGTTATTCAATACGAAACCTATGAAATATTCTTGCAGACTTTTCATACGTATAGCATAGCTGTCGCAATGAATGGTGCGCTTTCTACCTCTCAAAAAGTAAAATTGAGAGAAGATTTATTTAAGTTAGGTGAAGAAATAAACCCCTTGGTACAACAAATAGACGAAACTACGAATGGAAAGATTCGAGAAAAATTAGAACTATTTTTTATGAGTGCTTTGCAAAAACAAGAAAAGTATTTGTCGCGCAGAGAATTACACTTATTATCAAAGAATACAAATAAAAAATAAATATGATTTCCAAAAAGGTGATGTTGGCTGGAAATTTTGGAGTAGGGAAAACCTCCTTATTCAATCGCTTCATTCAAGACATCTTTGATGAACGCTACCTCACTACTATTGGCGTGAAGGTGGATTCTAAAGTAGTAAGTCTCGATAATGATGATCAACTCAAATTGATGATTTGGGATATTGCAGGGGAAGTTTCTCAAACAAAAGTACCGCAAACTTATTGGCTTGGAGCTAGTGGAATTTTATATGTTTTTGACCTCACACGCCCTACTACTTTTGAGCGTATAGAAGAAGATATTGCTTTTTTGAAGCAAAAACTCCCTGATTGTGTCATTAAACTAATTGGTAATAAAAAAGATTTAGTTTCAACAGACCGTATAGAAGAAGTAAAATCAAAATTTGATGTAGACGCTATCACAAGTGCTAAAACGGGTGAACAAGTAGAAGATGTCTTCTTGGCACTAGCAAATGATATTTATGCTCAAACACAGCCCATGTAAAATACTATTCTCTACAATGTTATCTAATCTAACTCAAGTAATTATCTTCGATAAGGAAGGTTCTATAGTAGAAAGCAATGATACCCTTTTTGATTCCAATGAAATCGGTATTTCTCCTCTATATCTCTACTTCCCGCTTATTGAAAGTGTTTTTCACTTACTTCTAAAGAAAAATATTGAA
>CALGLY010000638.1 GCA_937959095.1 uncultured Saprospiraceae bacterium | reverse complement strand
TGTGTTCCTATTCTGAATAGCAAAGTTAGCCTAGTGAAACCTTCTTCCAATTAACCAAGCAACAAATACATGAACTATTTTGGCCTCGAATGTTAAAAACCATTATTGGATATGACCATACTGTACCATTTAGCAGAGTTTTTGGGAGTACGTTTTTGTGTTTCAAAATCAACATGATAGATACCGAAGCGTTTGGTATAACCTTCTGCCCATTCAAAATTATCCATAAAAGACCATATGAAATAGCCTTGCAAATTCGCCCCTGCTGCTATTGCTTGCTTACAGCAACTTAAGTAGCCTTCAAAGAATGCTATTCGATTGGTATCTGCTACCTGTCCATCTTGCAAGACATCATCAAAGGCACAACCATTTTCGGTGATGAATATAGGCGGATTGTCATAGCGATCTTTTATCCAAAGCAATAATTTTTCGCAACCCCAAGGTACAATAGCCCAACCCATTGCTGTTTTTTCCCAATTATTATCTACACTTAAATGTACTTGCTGATCTTCTAGGATGCCTCCATTTCCATAGACTTCTTGTTCCTTGGAATTCCCTTTCGATGCTTCTGCAAACATCGTAGTGTAGTGATTCAGTCCGAAAAAATCAGAAGAACCTTTGAGCTTCCCTTGCTGTTCAGGAGTAAATTTAGGGAGTCTATCACCTAGGTTTTGCTTCATTATTTCAGGGTAATCTCCTTTATAAATGGGGTCGGCAAACCAAGCTAAAAAGAATTCTAAAGAGCGTTGAGCAGCATCTTTATCGGCTTGTGCATCGGTTTTAGGTTCGCGCCAATCACAATTATTAGACATTCCAATTTTTCCTTGTTGCTTAACTTGGAATTTATTGCGATAGCTTTCAACTGCCTCTGCATGAGCGAGTAATAAATGATGTCCTGCAAGATATAAAGAATCATTTGAGACCTTGCCAGGTGCGAAAACGCCTTGACCATAGCCCAAAGTAGCTACCACCCAAGCTTCATTTATAGTAATCCAATGTTTCACCCGATCTCCGAAGTATTCGAAGCAAATATTGGCATAATTTTTAAAGGCATAAATGATTTTAGGACTTAGCCAACCACCAAATTCTTCTTCGAGTGCCAATGGAAGATCCCAATGATAGAGCGTGACCCAAGGCGTAATGTCATTTCGCAGCAATTCATCAATTAAGTCGGAATAGAATTGCAATCCAGCAGGATTAATTGCCCCGATGCCTGTCGGCAGAATACGCGGCCAAGAAATAGAAAAGCGATAGACTTTTATACCAGCGGCTTTCATGAGGGCAATATCTTCTTTGAAACGATGATAATGATCGCAGGCAATCTTACCTGTATCTCCATTTTTAGTCTTTCCAGCGGTTGCACTAAAATCGTCCCAAATACTCAAGCCTTTTCCATCTGTTTGTGCTGCTCCTTCTATTTGATAAGCAGAGGTCGCTGTCCCCCAGATAAAATCTTTCGGAAAATGAATCATTCAATTATTGATTTAATACTATTCAATAAACAGACTAGCTATTCCAGCATACACTGAAATAAGAATAGCTTTGTAAAATGATACGTTTCTGTAAATAATTACTCTTACAGGATAGGTGACTGCAAGAGCAAGAAAGAATAGGAAGACATCGTAATATTAATCAATTAGTGGAGATTTTTCCCATATATGTTCAATTTTTTTCTTGTATTCACTAGGAGAAGAGCCCATATTTTTTTTGAAGACCCTGAAAAAATAGGAAAAATTATTGAAACCTGATTTGAAAGCAATATCTCTAAATGATTCGTTGGTCTGCTTGATGAGTCGGCAAGCATAGATGATGCGATATTGATTGAGGAAACTAGAGAAGGTATTGCCAGTGGTCTTTTTGAAGTAACGACAAAAACCAGATTCGGATAGAGATAATTGATCGGCGACATCTTTTACTTTTATCTCATCCCGAAAATGCTGCTCGATATAATTATAGACGATTTGAATCCGATTTTTATCGAAGGCATTTATTTTTTGTGGATTTATACTGGTATTCAAGATGCTACGATGCTTTGATTTTACCATATCATCAAGTATACTAAGCAATAGAATGAGTTGCTCTAGCCCTGTTTTATGAAGCAATTCCTCCATCTTTTGTCCGATACGATTCTTGTCTTCTCCTCCAAAAGAAATACCATGTAAAGATTTATTAAAGAGGGCTTTCACGCCCCATAGTTCTGGTAAGGAAAGTAAGGCATTATCAAAAAAAGCCTTTCTTAGATGTACGATAGTCTGAGAAATCTCCTTTGTATCTTCATTCGTGAAGCCAGCATGTGGCACATTGGAACCAATAATCGCTAAATCACCATCGCTGAAAGAGGAAAGATGATTGCCAATAAATCGTTCTCCTTGCCCTCCTTTTACATATAGCAATTCTATCTCCTCGTGGTAGTGCCAAGGATAGCGCGGCTTAAGAATCTCTCCATTCGGGAAGTGCCGAACAATAAAACTTTCGTTATTGAGAGGGTGAACTTGCTCTAAGATCGCTTTCTTCATAGGCTTGTAACACTAGATTGTTTGGCAAAATAGCTGAATGCTGGAACTATTTCAAATCAAAAAGAGGTTAAGTCCACGAACTGTAAATTTCAATATGTCAAAAATTAGAGGAAAAGATATTATTACATTGGGATATCCGAAAGGGGCAGCAGTCCAAAAAGTCCTTCATTTATTGAGTAATGAACTCAAGGGCATTGAGCGTGCCGATGCTTTAGCTCAACTCAAAATAGTACTGGATGCTCCAGCAAGTTTTTTAGAGCACCACTTATATGCAGGTATTGCTGCTGAACTTGTGGAATTGCCAAATATCCCTTTTCATGCCTTACGTTCCAAAGCAATCCCTTATGAAGTATTCGGCAGCAAAGGCATAGAACAAGGAGCGTTAGATCAGATGCAAACGGCAATGCAGCTCCCTATAGCAGAAGCAGGCGCACTTATGCCTGATGCACACTATGGCTATGGACTGCCGATAGGTGGTGTATTAGCTGCCAAAAATGCCGTTATTCCTTATGGTGTGGGCGTGGATATTGGTTGCCGAATGTGTCTATCCGTTTTTGATTTGCCTATAGATACTTTTGAAAGACGGAAGAAAAGCCTCAAAAATATATTAGGAAAGCAAAGCAAATTTGGTAGAGAATTCCACCAAAAAACGACGGAACATTCCATTTTTGACCGTTTTGAATTCCAAGAAATTACGATTGCAAAACAGTTCAGAACTACTGCTATCAAACAGTTGGGTTCGTCGGGTGGTGGTAATCATTTTGTGGAATTTGGAATCGTAGATCTCACCGATGCGAATAATGAATTTGGACTGGATACAGGATCGTATTTTGCACTCCTATCGCATTCAGGCTCTAGAGGATTAGGTGCGAACATTGCGAACTATTACACTCAAAAAGCGCGCGAACAATGCAAGTTACCTAAAGTAGCAGAACATTTAGCTTGGCTAAATCTGGATGAAGAATTAGGTGCGGAATATTGGTTGGCAATGAATCTTGCAGGTGATTATGCGTCTGCTTGCCATCACGATATTCATGCTCGCATACAGGACGCACTTGGCGCAGAACAGCTTATGCGCGTAGAAAATCATCATAATTTTGCTTGGAAAGAAATAGTGAATGGCGAAGAAATGGTCGTGCATCGCAAAGGGGCTACTCCTGCGGGGAAAGGCGATTTGGGGATTATTCCTGGCTCTATGATTGCGCCAGGTTTCATTGTGCGAGGGAAGGGGAGTAAGCGTTCGTTGAATTCTGCCTCGCATGGTGCAGGACGCAAATTATCGCGTCGGAAAGCCTTGAAATCTTTCAATTATAATATGCTTCGGGCAAAGCTGAAAGAAGCTAATGTCACGCTACTCGGTGCAGGATTGGATGAAGCACCGATGGCTTACAAAAACATCCATGAAGTGATAGCAGCCCAAAAAAACTTGATAGAGGTGCTAGGCACATTCACACCAAAGGTGGTGCGAATGGCGAAGTGATTAATTGATTACAGTTCGTCTATGATATAAAGGATAGATTGCTGAATACGTGCCTGACTTACCCCTGCATCTTGCTGCGCAATAAGCTGCATATTGATTTGGCGTTGCAAATTATTCCATTGCCCCGAAACCATGATGGCGTGATTGTGCAATTGCCCATCGTTTTCTTGGGTATATTTTATTAATTTTTCAATCGCACTTTTGAAATTATTAGCTGCCACTAGCATCCGCATTTCTGTCTTAAAAGCATTTCGTGGTTTATTCACCACTTGAGGGCTAGGCGTACTCATTACTTGTTCTACATTTATGGTCAAGTCCCCTTGTACATTAAATTGTTGTCCGATATTATTGTTAGTGGTGTTATTATTAGTCGTGTTATTCGTTACATTCGAGTCTCCTAACTGGAAGTTTCCACCAACATTGATATTACTATTTTCGATATGTATCCCAGTATTACTTTCTTTCTTTTCTAGCATTGGTTTTAGAAGTTCTTCCAGCGTTGTCTTTAGCGAAGAATCCTTCTTTAGTTGTTTTATAAGGCTACTTTTAATTGCACCTTTCAGTTCTGCTTCATCCTCGGCTACTTCCTTTTCTTCTAAAACTATTGCTTTTATCTTTGCCCAAATCGCATTAGTAGTTTCAGTAGCAGGCATTTTGAATTCCTTGCCAGTTTCTCCAAGCTGACTTAAATTAAGCAGATTGACGACTTCTTTTGCTATTGCTTTGTTATCCATTTGCAAGTTATATTTATCAAAGTTGAGTGTGGCTAAAAGTTCAAAAGCGAAAGCCGCAGCATGTTGGGCTGCTGTTTCTTGAGAACCTCCAGCGTCGCTTTCATGTTTATTATTCAATAAATCAGATATAGATCGAATGTTCATGATCCGAATGCTACGATGGTAAGGACGCATCGCTTCCCCAAAACCTGCTGCTTCCATCTCCAACGCTAAGGAATCGTTCAAGTGTGTTTTTAGAATTTTATACACTTCTGAATTGGTATCTGCAATGACTTTATTTCCAGATGCAATCGGGCCAAAATAAACTTTGGGGTGCGTTGCTTTTTCAAGACGTGTTATCCAAATAGCTTTCTCTGCAATTTCTTTTGCTTCCTCGATAAGTTCTTCATCGAATCGGTAGGTGTTGGGGCGACCTACAAAGCCTTCGGGTGTTATTTTACCCGTTTCATAATCATAAGCCTTTGTTCCTATCACGATATCTCCGAGTTGCACATCTTTCACACCACCTGCAATACCTACTACAAATATAAAAGAAGGATTTATTTCATCTGCAATTTTTTGTGCTGCAAGTGCAATTGTAGTATTTTTAGAACCTGTTTGACAAACTAAGACCTTATAGTTGCGTGAAGTTCCTTGAAAAGTTCCGCCTTTGCAGTTTCGATTTGCTACTGAGTAAGTAATAATATCTTTCAAATAGGCGCACACTGCCTTATACTCGACCTCCACTGGAGTGAGTAACACAATATCAAATTTCATTTAGGTCGATTTTTTCCGTTTTGTTTTATATCTAGAAGTGAATAATAGACATAAACAATCAAGCTCAAGCGTGTATTTATCTTGAACAAATGTTTTTTCTTACTTACTTTTTATACTGCCTAGTTTTTCTTCCTCAGGATATTCCAAATACTTCTGGCTGTCAAATTAAAACGATGCGCTAATTCATTGACTTGCTCCGTTTTTTTCATTTGCTTTTTTTGCTCCAAATCCTCAAATGTTTTTTGGATAGCATAGTGCTGAATGGTGCTGTCGGGAATAAAGTTAAAGTCAATGGCATAGGTAATGAAGGTGTCAAAATTTTCTTCCATACCATGCCGGATGCAGTAGGCTTGAAAATCTGTATTTAGCGATTTACAAAACACATCTACAATTTGTTTTTTTTGTAGTTTATCCATGATAATAGATTTTGGTGAAGTTTATAGCGTATATTTTAGTGTGGGATTTAAAATATTTTACTTTTTTCTTTGGAATCCCAGTCACTAAAGAATAGTAACTGGGATATTTTCCAAGCCTTTTTATTCTATACCGTATTCTAATAGTCGATAGAATTAAAAAAATCTCTTTAGGGTAACACAGTAGTATCTTACTACATACAGAAAATTAAAAGAACTGATTCTAAATGTGATTATTATTACCAATAGAG
>CALGLY010000637.1 GCA_937959095.1 uncultured Saprospiraceae bacterium | reverse complement strand
TTAAGTGCCCTTCTTCTTTTTGGTATCCTATAAATGTAGAACCTCTTATGTTTTTAAGAGGAATTGCCTTAGCGGGTAGATGGAATAATTTCATCTGTAATTTCGCCAATTTTAAGGTTTGAAATTATGGGATTACACCCTATTAAAACAAGGTTTAAATGTTTTATAATAAACTCTAAATCAGTACTTAGTAGAATGTAGCCGAGAGTCTTAAAGTAGAATTATAGATACATCTAAATTAAAAATACGAAGCCGTATTCTATCAATATCTGACATCTGGTCATTCGCTCCAATATCAAGTAACTGTACGAATCCTTGAGATAGTGCTTTCATGCCTTTCTCTAGTATTTTACATTAAATAATGGGTGATAGAACTTATCTATTTGTTAGATTTTTTTTTGGTGGTTTTGTAAATTATACTCTAATGGACAGAAGAATTAGAAGTCATCCGCCCACTTTGTAATAGTGATATATCTATTACTTATCTCTTAAAACGTAGAACAAATAATAATGAATAAAGGTAACTACTCAGGTGATATTTTTTTTGTAAAAAATATCACCTGAGTAGTTACAACAAAATAAAATATTTCCTAGTAATAAATAGGGACATAAACTATAAATAAAGAATAAAAAATCACGAAAACAAACTCAATTGATCCTCTTCTACTGCCGCTTCTGCAAGCAATTGCACCAAACTACCACCTAGTACAAAATGCGCCCACACTTCAATCCGCTTATTCGGGAAGCGTAATTTCAAGGCACGTTCTGCGAAGAAACTCCATGCTCCTAGCGATTCCAAAGCATGTTTTCTATAGCGTTTTTCATCGCCTGCAAAACCTGAATTTTGGCAGACCACAATTTTATCCTCTGTAATCAATACCAAATCCAAAACGGTTTGGAATAGTCGTCCATCGAAGTGTGCGCGTAGGGGATATTTGCGATAATGCTCCTTGATGGAATAATTTTTCATGAGTTGCGAATAGTAAGCTGTCGATTGGCGCAATACATCTGTTGTTTCTACGATTTCTTCTAGTTCATAACGTTCTATATAGCCATCACTTAGGGCTTCACGTTCCTTTTTAGGGTAGCTTAAATAGTCCGCTGTGATGAAGGCTTTCATGGCTTTTGCTACTAGTTTTTTGTCCTCTTCTTCTAATTTTAAGGATGAAGCATAGTTGAGTATTTGCCCTGTCTTAGCACTATATTGTTGCGTCCAATCTTCGCGCCTCAAATCTATTCGATACAGTTGATGCCCACTCTTTCCTGTTGCCGATTCTATGTATTCTATCTTAGGCACTTCCAATTCATAGGTCGGAAAATCCTTTGGATGAATATCAATTTCGGGCTGCACCATTAGGTATTCATCTTCCCAAGACCAAGGCGTTTCATTGTTACCTGCTTCTAGGGTTGGGTAATCTTCATGTCCGTCGTGCCACACCCGATTTAGCCACTTCGTTGGCTTGCCTTGGCGCGAAGGAAATATCAAATAATCTCTTGCCCGAGTGATACCCACATATAGTAAGCGTGCTTCTTCTTCGAGTGCACTTTGGTGACTTTGCTTATATTCGTCGCTACTATCAAGGCGCTCTATTAGTGGCGTATTTTTCGATTGGTCGGCATAAGGGTTCACCCAATAGCGCAACCAACGTCCGCCTAGCACATCCTTCAAATCCACTTCTTCGCGCTCCGACACGATTTTCATGCCCCACACATCGGCACGTAGGTTTTGTTCCAAATTATGGCAAATAAGGACAGGATATTCCAGCCCTTTACTTTTATGGTAGGTCAATACATTTACGGCATCGGGACTTTCGCCAGAGGCTTGTTTGTCTTCTTTGTCGTTTTCTATTTCGGTGAGCCATAGCAAGAAGCCACCAAGCGAAGCTGCTGTGTGGAGACGGTTGCAACGGTCTTCATATGCAATCGCCATTTTGCGGAGGACATCCACATTATCGAGGCGTTGTTGCACATTTCCCCAAGCTGCTATGATGCGACGCAAATCCAATTCTTCCAATATCAAATTCAATATTTCGCTGCTCGAAAGCTCCTTCACTTGCTCTCGCAATTCGATGAGTTCGCGGATATACGGTTGGTCGCTTGCCCACGAATTGGTCGTTTGTCCTTCTTCCTTTGCTTTCAGATATTTCAAGCGGTCTTCTATGATTTGCTCAATCGGGACTTTGGCTGCCAGTAGCAAAATTTCCGCTACCGAAAGCGTGTCATTTCGAGTAAGAATGTATTTCAAGCAAGCCAAAATCAACTTTGCTTCTGCGGTATTCATGAGTCCTGCACGCGCTACGGCTGCTTGTAGCCCTGCACGATGCAAAGCCTCCGCCATTTCGGTACACGCTTTATTCGAGCGACACAAAATAGCCACATCGCCCAAGCCTGCTACGCGCCATTCTTTTTCATCTTTTGGAAGAATATACACGCCCTTTTCTATCATTTGTCGAATAGAAGTAGCGATGCAATTATTCATCCATTCTTGGTTGGTCGTTTTGCCTTTGCCATCATATTCGTAGTGCCAATGCTTGAGGGCATTGCCAGGCAAAATACTATCGGGGTCTATCTCTACACGTTTTGGTTTCAGCGCGACTTGTTCTTTTGGTATTTTTTTGAAGGCTTTTGTAAAAATAGCGTTCGTGCAATGCACAATATCTTTTCGGCTTCGCCAAGAATGAATTTGAATATCTTCTTTTTTCACGCCGCCCGTTTCCTGAATAATGGCTTGCATTAGTTCGGGTTCTGCCCCTCGGAAACCATAAATAGATTGCTTCGGATCACCTACCCAAATCGAGTACTTCGCCAGCTCCGATAGCTTTATGAAAATCTCCAATTGCAAGGGACTCGTATCCTGAAATTCATCCACCATCAGCAAGTCCAATTCCTCGCTTAGTACCTCCTGCACTTGCGGATGATCGAGCAGGTCATTGATATAGACTTCCATATCGGTATAGTCGATGAGTCCGCGCTGTTTTTTGTATCTATCAAATTCATCAATGGCTTCTATTGCCATATCGAAGAGTAAATTGATGTAGTTTTGAATGTCTTTTCGGAAAGCGGCTAGGCGTTCATGTTCGGCGGCGAGTTCTTGGAGTCCGATGATGTCGTCACGGCTTTTTGCACCGACTTTTAGTTTCATCATCTTCGCCATTTCCCACCAGTACAAATTGCCTTTTAGCTGCATTCCGCGTACAAACCCACGTAGTGTTTGTATCGCGGTTTTGGTTGTTTTAGTTTCATCTTCGTTGCCTTCTAGCAACATAATCGTATCCTCTATTCCCGCTACCAATTGCTCATTGAAGGCTTTCAACGACCGCTTCTTCGCAGGCTCTAAATAGGCTTCAAAACTCTGAAAGGATTTAATTTTACTCTCTTCTAGTTTCTCCTTATCGAAGGCATTCGCGCGGGCGGTTTCGGTGAGGCGTTTTACTTCGCTGCGCCAGTCATACGCGCCTTTTTTATTTAGTCCTAAGTTATCGCAGAGTTTTTCCATCGCCTCCACACGCTCCACTTTCAGCACCATCGCCAAGGACTGATTGAAGAGGACTTGCTGATCTTCATCCGCGATAATATCCACGCTAGGGGACACCCCTGCCTCAAAGGCAAAACGCTTCAGCAATTTCACGCCCAAGCCATGCACCGTGCCGATGAGGGCATTGCTTAGATCATTGGCTTGTTGCGCGAGTCCTTCTTCTAGCAATTTGGTGCGGACGCGCTCTTGCAATTCGGCTGCTGCTTTTGCAGTAAACGTCGTAGCGATAATGCCGCTTGCTTGCACATCTTTGCCTAGCAATTCTACCATTTCTTGCGTCAAGCGATAGGTCTTGCCACTGCCCGCCCCTGCGGAGATGATTTTTAGGTTCATCTAAAATTTATTTTCTATAGAATAGTCCAAACTACCCAAATTATACTCCAAAAAATGCCAAACCTCAAGGCTTCCTTATCTTCCGCTTTGTCCAAACGATTTAGATTGATTTCAGGTTTTATATATTTCTCCTTTCTATTCGGTTTCTTTTTGAAGAAAAACCTAAATAATCGCCTTGAAATTTCTCCAAACACTATCGCACATGCAAAAAAGCCTAAAGTCGGAAAAACATAAGGATCTCCTATTTCAGGCTGTATACCATCTCCCATAAAGTATCTCCAAATGATAGCAAGTACAAGAATGATAATTACATGAACTTTATTCTTCTTCTTTATTTTTTCTCCAAACAAGATCATGTGCTTGATAAGGTAACACATCATCAAAAAACACAATGATGTGATTTTGAAATTCCATCAAATTTTCAATAAATAAACAATTTAATGGAATAACTACAAAGTAACACTTTTTAGCGTAAAAAAGCTGATTTAACTGTGCCTTTAGCCCATCCCTTATGTACTTGGTTTTTGCTTTTAACAAATTTCATCCCAAAAACAGGTTTGCTTTAACAAAAGATGAAAAATTGTTCAGCTTTCTTTAAATTTACGTGAAATAAGAAGCAGTAATTTAAATTTTATGGAAAGCAATATGAAGAATAATAGCTTACATGCCTTGTATGAACTCTCATTAGCTACTGGAAATTCACTGGATTTAAAAGAGAATACAGCGCAATTTACGAGTGCTTGGTTGGTACAAACTAATTTTGAATTTGCTTCCGTTTGGGTTTATAATACTTACATTGATAACTTCACAGAAGGAATTTCCTTAATAACAGCTTTGCCAAGACCTTTGACTTCAAAAACGGAACTTCCTCTACATACTCCAGAAATTGGTCTATTAGAAACAACGGATTTCCTATTATTAACAGATAGTCACCCTAGTTTCAAGGAAATAAGTGGACAAGACGGTCCTACTCAAGGGACATACGCACTCTATCGCTTGCAGGAGATGGGTTTTTTGAAATGCTATACGCGTGCTACGCAACTAGAGGAGATAGACGACCTGAAGATTGCTGTCAATAAGTTTGCAGTATCTATAGCAGCTTGTTTGGCGCATTTGAAGGCGATAAATAATGAAACTCGAATCACGAAAATTATAGATTCTGCCCTAGATGCTGTTGTATTGATTAATGGGGAAGGCATAGTGACGCATTGGAACAAGCAAGCGACAAGCATGTTTGGCTGGTCGGAGGGCGAGGTTATCGGAACAGATATGTCTAAGTTATTTATCCCTCATCGGCATAGAAGCGCACATAATGCAGGCATGAAACACTACCATGCTACAGGAGAAGGACCTGTGATTAATACACGTGTGGAGGTAACTGCCATCAATAAAGAAGGAAAAGAATTTGATGTTGAATTAGCTGTTATTCCTATCAAATTGAGCGATGAAAAAACAGTGGCATTTTCTGGATTCATTCGAGATATTACGGAAGAAAAAGCGGCAAAACAAGCTCTGATAGAAGCCCGAGAACGAGCCGAAGCTTCCATGAAAGCCAAAGAAGATTTTTTGGCAAATATGAGTCACGAAATCCGAACCCCGCTCAATGCCATCAAAGGAATGGGCGAACTCTTGGGCTATTCTACCCTCAATACAACCCAAGCTTCTTATGTGGATGCGATAGAACGTTCCACGAAGAATTTATTAGTTATCGTAAACGATATTTTAGATTTTTCTAAAATAGAATCGGGTAAAGTAGCTATTGAAAAAATCGGCTTCGACTTGAAGCACATGGTAGAAGTCTTATATCATTCGGAAAAGACAGAAGCCTTTAAAAAAGGAATAGATTTTCACTTTGAATACGATGAGCGCATCGCACCTATCGTTATTAGTGATCCGGTCCGGATTAATCAGATCTTATTGAATCTTATTAATAATGCCTTCAAGTTCACCTCCCAAGGACATATCCTACTCAAAGTAGAATTGCTTTATAATACACCTACACTCAATGCCGTTCGTTTTTTAGTAAAAGATACAGGTATTGGTATTGATACGAAAAAACTAGAAAGTATTTTTGATGAATTCACACAAGCCGATGTGAGTATCACGCGCCGCTTCGGAGGTACGGGTTTAGGCTTAGCTATTTCTAAAAAATTAGTAGGGCTGCTAGATGGACATATTTCGGTAGAAAGCAAAGTCGGCGAGGGGTCTACCTTTTCAGTAGTGATGAATTTAGGAATTGGTACTAGTGCAGATTTACCCAACCTAACGATAGACCAAAATAAGGTGCAGGAGCTGAAAGATAAAAGTATTCTATTAGTAGAAGATCATGACCTGAACCAAATGCTGGCTATTGCGATATTAGAAGAGCTGGGCATGAAAGCAACGCTAGCTGAAAACGGACAAGAAGCAGTAGATAAGATGAAAGAAGGCGCGTATGATCTGGTACTCATGGATATGCAGATGCCGATTATGGATGGGCTGGAAGCAACTAAAATCATCCGCGAAGACCTAAAAGATATAACACCTATAGTCGCACTGACCGCAAATGCGACACAACAACACAAGGAAAAATGTCTAGCCGCTGGCATGAATGATTATATTGCAAAACCCTTTGAAAGTGCTATTTTAGTTAGTAAAATCCATGCTTTATTATTCGGAGAAGCTACGCCTGCACAGCAAAAAGCTACAAAAGCAAGCTGGAGTAAATCATTGCAAGAACAAGTAACAAAAACCACTTACGATATTAGTTTTCTAGAACGCACTACGCGTGGAAATAAAGCTACTATGCAGCATCTCCTGAAAGCCTTTATTGATAAAACACCTGCACTACTACTCGATTTAAAAGCAGCAATAGACGAAAAAGATTGGGGCAAAGTACGCTCCACAGCACATAAAATGAAACCTTCTTTGGGCATACTAGGTGCAACAGAATTGAAAGACTTATCCCAGAAAATGGAACATAATGCAAGAGAAGAAAAACAGCTAGAAGATTTGAGCGCGCAATTTGAACACCTCAATATACAAACCCTTAATTTGATTAAAGAACTTAAAGCTTTGGTTTAGTAGGCTTCTTTAATAATTAGACTTTGGACGAAAGAGTGACGAAAGAGCGGCAGAACAAGGTCTAATAAAGTGTGAAAATACTAGCATTCTGCCGCGGACTAATCAGTCTAGGTCTACCAAAGGGATTTATCAGTATATTATTAAGCTTGAGTAGTT
>CALGLY010000636.1 GCA_937959095.1 uncultured Saprospiraceae bacterium | reverse complement strand
AGTCCTTCGTCGGGTGTCCATTCTGCTTGGTATTTATTGGAAGGAAGGGTACGTTCTTCTAGCGTAGCTACTAGGCGACCTTGCATATCATACACGAGTAGGCTGATTTTCGCTTTGCTGAAAACACCATAATTGATTAGCAGCTTATCGGAGAATGGATTTGGTGCGATTTTGTAGAGGATACCTTTATCTGCATGAATATCGTTTACGCCCGTTATGCCATCGCCATCAATTACAATATCCCAAGTGCCTTCTAGTTTGCCTTCGCTATTTTCGCTTAGGGCAATGATGCGGTGAGTGGCATCAAACTCGCCTTCGGTGATGGAGGCTGCTGCGTCGTCAACGATGTCGGTGTCCCCTTCAAAATAGAGTTGGGTGATGAGGCGAGGAAAGGAGGGCGGTGTGATTCGGAAATGAATATGAGATGGGCGAAAGCGGCTTCCATTCAGGTATTTACCTGGTAGAATAGTTTCAAACATATAGAAGCCTTGTTCGTTAGAGAGTGTTTGTCCGCGTAGATTGAAACCTGCATTGTCGTATTGTCCTGCATCGTCGGCATGCCAAATATCAATGAGGGTGTTGGGGATGTATTGGGAGCAATCGAGGTTCCGAACTCTGCCACTGATGATGATTCGTGTGCCTGCTTCATCGGGCGTGGCTAGTTGGTTATCTTGTAGCATGGGCGCATTGTTGGTGTAGAATGGGCCTTGTCCAAAGCGGTCGAGGGTAGTTCTATCACATAGTAGATTGGGTTTGACTGCTTTAGTAGCGGCTATTGCTGGGGCTGTGGCTAGTGCAAGCGGTGCTAGGGAAATATTCCGTAGGAATTGTCGGCGATTCTTTTTCATGTTTTGTTTTTTGTTAAATCTAATGTAGTTGTAACGCAGGAAAGGAGAATTTGGTGTTAAAGGTTTTCACTACAGGAGGCGGTTACAAGCCACATAAATGTTGATTTAAAATTTTAGTAATTCGAATTGGGTTAGAAAAGTAGCAGTCGAAGATTTTTTAAATCTTCGACTGCTAACGGAGTTCACAATTAATCCTGCATCCAAACCGCCCCTACTCCAGCATCCCAAAGCAGTTTATTAAAAGCAGGAATTGCCTCTTGCCCCAATTGCGTACCTCTAGTTTTCAGCTTCACCCAATCCGCATCCAATTCCGCTTTTCTATCGCGTGTCGGCTGATTGATTTTAGGAATCGCACTTTCTGCATGATTAATCACGAATAGATAGTTCGCCGTAAATTTATTCGGGTAGTTTTCTACATCATCGTAGGCTTTAGATTTGCGTTGTATCATGTCTTCATCCCAAGCCGTGATATTTTTAACTAATTCCTTTCCTGCCTCATGGATTGCTTTGTATTTATCACCTTTCGGCAGCTTAGAAAGTAAGCTTGCGGCTTGTTCTTTCGCTTGATAGAGTTGATTCACTAGCACGTGCATTTCATCAAAAGCAGTTTCTCCCGCTTGCATGAATTCGTGATAGGCTTCATAGTCTGCCATCGTCGTTTCATATATTGGATTCGGCTTAATTTCCAAGGAAGTCGTAGCACTTTTATCACCCGCTTTTAGTGTAATGGAATATTTCCCTGGTATAACTTTATGTCGTCGATAGCTGCCTTCAATATAAGCCCTTGGCGCACCTGCCATGATCGGATAACGCAAATCCCAAACAAAGCGATTCAAGCCTTTCGACTTGCCTAGCGTTGGTTTTGCTGGCGGCCCACCATCATAGGCTTGGAAATTTTCATCCTTTTCAGAAGTGATGCGGCGCACGAGTTCGCCTTTTTCATTCTTGATTTCAAGCTCTACGATTGCTTCTTTTTCTAATTCGGGTAACTGATAATAAAGCACCGCACCCGTCGCAGGATTCACGCCATACAAGGAATTTGTCCCATCCGAGCTATTACCATCCAATGGGCTGCCACCACTTACCAGCGTTACATCCGCAGGCTGAAAAAGCTGTACCGTCTCCTTTTCGCCTTCATATTGTCGCAATAATTCTAAATCATCCAGCACCCAAAACGAACGTCCCGAAGTCGCAAAAATCACATCATCATGCGCGATAATCAGGTCGTTGATGGGCGTGACTGGCAGATTCAATTGAAGCGGCTGCCAAGCTGCGCCATCGTTCCAAGAAATGTAAACGCCTGTTTCTGTGCCTGCTATTAGCAAGCCTTTGCGCTCCGTGTCCTCGCGCACTACCCTCGTATACGCGCCATCAGGAATGCCTTTACTGATGTTTCTCCATGTCTTTCCGTAATTGGTCGTTTTGTAGAGGCTTGGGGTTTTGTCATTGAATTTGTAGCGGGTCGTCGCAATGTAGGCCGTTGCAGGATCATGTGGGGAAATATCAATGGCATTCACCAAGCATTCCGTCAGTCCTTTGGGCGTGACGTTTTGCCAAGTCGCGCCGCCATCTTTGGTCAGTTGCACGAGTCCATCATCCGTTCCTACCCAAATCACGCCTGCCTCCTGCGGTGATTCTATGACATAGCTGATCGTGCCGTAATTTTCCGCGCCTACTGCCTCATTGGTGTATGGCCCGCCGCCTTTGCCTTGTTTGGCTTTTTCATTTTTGGTCAAATCAGGGGACACTTCCTTCCATGTTTTGCCCATGTCTTGGGTCTTCAACAACACTTGCGCTGCATGGTAAAAGGTATTGGCTTCATGCTTCGACCAGATGATAGGTGCGTTCCAATTGTAGCGGTATTTCATGTCACTAGCATCGCGCCCTAAGTACTGAATCGGGGCAGCCATGATGTTGGTACTCGCTTTAGATTCCACATCTAAGGCTTCGATTGTTCCCAGATAACTCCCGCCCAATACATAGCGCGGATTATCAGGGTCGAAGGCTAAAAACGCACTCTCGCCACCTGCCGAAGCCGACCAATTTGCTTCTGAAACACCATAATTCCAACCTAATGCACGACTCGCAATTT
>CALGLY010000635.1 GCA_937959095.1 uncultured Saprospiraceae bacterium | reverse complement strand
GTAAGTTGTCTCATCTTAACTTGTTTTTGTAACAAAAAAGTAAAGCTTAAATCGTTTCCCTTTTTGCATCGGTGTTTATATTTTCGACTAAAAATAAACATAAAAACGGAAACTACCTTGTAGAGTTTATTATAGTGTGTATAACTGCTTAAGTTCTCAAATTCAATACGACAAAGATAGCTAGGACGTTAAAGTTGAAACGGACAAAGTATATGCTCAAACGGACATTCTTCGTTTTTAGTCATAGAAAGCTGAATTTTTCTAAGCTTGAAAACTTATCAAATTATGCTAACTTAGGCGCAGAATTATTTACCTAATTTCTAAACTAAAACACACACAATGGAGTGGATATATATGATTATTATTGGTTTTGCAGCAGGTGCATTAGCTAAATTTTTAATGCCAGGCAAAGACCCAGGAGGTATGATTATTACTATTTTACTAGGGATAGCAGGTTCAGTAGTGGGCGGCTATTTAGGTGGAATGCTTGGAATAGCAGGGAATGGTTTACTTGGACAATTAATTATTTCTACAGGCGGAGCATTTGTTTTACTCTTGGTTTATCGGTTTCTTTTTAAGAAAAAAGAATAGCATAGGAACGAGAAAGATATAAGGGAATTTGTAAAAAATAACCTACCAGTTGGACAGGATAATTGTCCACCTAAAAAACATAAAAAATAGTTCCGTAGCTATGGCTATGCAACTATTTTTTAAATTCTTTACGCGAAAAATTCTCTCTGTCGAACTGGTAGGTTATTCTCTACAAACTCCCTAAAGGCGCAAAGATTTCTCTTTTTTTGCGCCTTTACACTATTCCCAATGCTCTATGAAGTGATTAGTTATCAAATTCGCCAAAAATATCCTCATCATCGAGCATGTCAGCGAGTAAATCCTTAAACGTAAACGTAGAACTTACCAAATCTTTATTGATAATATCGCACTCTGCCAAGCCATGCAACACCAATTCCATATAAGTATAGACTTCATCGCCTTCTACATCTAAAGTAGACGTAACGAGCTTTCGCAAGCCCGACACGCTATCAAGTGCTTTTTTGTACTCTTTATCGCTCGCATCATTTTCGAGTTCTATGGTATTGCCACCCGAAAACCATGCGCGTATTGTACCATATATGTCCCGCTCCCGTCCACGCTTCAGCTTATCTGGGTCAGGGAAATGATTGAGTAACATTTTTTTGCTGGCTTTGCTCAGCAGGCTAGTCGCTACCGTGTAAGCCCCCTCTTGTTCCCCTTCATACACCAATTCCACTTTACCTGTAATAGCAGGAATAACGCCCCAAAAATCAGTTAGTCGCGCTGTCGTTTTCTTTTCTTTGTTTATTAAGGTACGTCGCTCTGCAGTACTCACTAGATTTTCGTAGCCCGAAATACTTAGACGTGCCGAAACACCACTCTTTTCATCAATAAATTCACTTTCGCGTGCTTCGAAGGAAAGCATTTCCAACAATATTTCGAGTACGTCAGGTACTTTTACGCGCTTACTTTGCCCATCTGCTAGATTTGCTTCTTGCACCGTGATTTTCCGAGCAATTTCAATGGTCTTCGGATAATGCGTCAAAATTTGACTTTCGATACGGTCTTTCAATGGCGTAATAATGCTACCACGATTAGTATAATCTTCTGGATTTGCCGTGAAGACAAACTGAATATCTAAAGGTAACCGTAGTTTGAAACCTCGAATTTGAATATCCCCTTCTTGCAGAATATTGAAAAGCGATACCTGAATACGTGCCTGTAAATCGGGCAATTCATTAATCACAAAAATAGAACGGTGCGCACGAGGCACTAGTCCGAAGTGAATAACGCGTTCATCGGAATAAGGCAGCTTTAAAGTAGCTGCTTTGATGGGATCTACATCACCAATCAAATCGGCAACACTCACATCCGGCGTTGCTAGTTTCTCGACATAGCGCGTGTCTCGATGTATCCATTCTACAGGCGTTTTGTCGCCATGTTCCGCGATCAAATCTACGGCATAGCGCGAAAGTGGCTGTAAGGGATCATCATTCAATTCGCTACCGCCAACTATCGGAATGTATTCATCGAGTAGCTGCACGAGCAAACGCGCAATACGTGTCTTTGCTTGTCCTCTTAAACCAAGAAATAACATATTGTGGCGCGACAGGAGCGCGCGCTCCACATCGGGTATTACGGTATCTTCAAAGCCTAAAACGCCTTTGAAAATCGTTTCTTTTTTCTGTATTTTTTTGATAAGGTTATCTCGTAGCTCTTGCTTTATGGATTTGGGTTGGTAGCCTGAGGCTTTTAATTCTCCCAGCGTTTTGATGTTGTTCATGCGCTATTTTCGATTGAAATTTAATTTGTAATTGAAGTTGCATGATTAGTCAATAGGGCAACTTCAATTACTACTAAAGTATTTACAACAGATACTAGGAGCTAAGGTTGGAAAAATAGCCTATCATTTTCTAAATAAGTAGTTTTGCCCACTACTTATATCGTATAAAAACTATCTTTATCCCGAATGGAAAACACGTATACACTTTTCGATTTGCAAGAACATGTCCGTAGGGTAGTGGCACTCAACTTTTCAGAGCCGCTATGGGTGACTTGCGAAATAGCACAACATAAAGAGTCGAAAGGGCAACATTATTTA
>CALGLY010000634.1 GCA_937959095.1 uncultured Saprospiraceae bacterium | reverse complement strand
CCGTTAGCACGCAATTATCAAGCCCTAGTCGGGCTATAATAATTGCGTGCTAACGTGGGATGAGTGCTGCTATCGGCACTTGCCACGTTAAGTATGAAGCGTAGAGCTTCTACACCGACGCTGTTTCAGGTCAGTACCTGTTCCAACTTGCAGTAGGTTACAAACGTCTAGCCGTTCCTGACGAGGACTGCGGGGATGGAAACAGCGTCTAACACGAGCTACCTGGTCATACAGGCAGCCATCCCACGTGATGGCTACAACGCATACAACAACAAATAAACCCATCCCCTACTCCAAAACCTCACAACAAAATTTACTAATAAAAACCAACTTTAATATGTCAGGAGGAGATTGGAAAGCAATGTTCAAAGGGATTCAAGATAAGGACTTGGAATTGGTGGATTATTATCTAAGAGCAGGCGTAGATCCTAATTATCAACATCCAGAATACATGGCGTTGCCCTTAGCAGAAAGCATCCGTTATAATCATCTGGAAATCACAAAATTATTACTAGAGCATGGAGCAAAACCGCTTATTAGAGAAATGGAATCTGCTGGGACATCGCTGGCAGTAGCAGAAAAAATCAAGAATCAGGCAGCCATTGATTTGCTGAATGCCTTTATAGAAGCAAAAAATTGATTAAGCCATGTGCGGCATCTGCGGCATCATAAATTTACAACATAAGACATCCGAAAAGACGCGCAAGCAAAGCGTCGAAAAAATGAATGCTGCCCTACTCCATCGTGGGCCAGATGAGGCAGGGCTGTTTTCGGATGAATGGGTCACGATGGCAATGCGACGGCTTTCCATCATTGATTTGACAGGTGGTACGCAGCCTATTTTCAATGAGACGGGCGATATTGGCGTGGTTTTTAATGGAGAAATTTATAATTATGAAGCCCTAAAAGCAGATTTACTAACCAAAGGACACCATTTCAAAACCCAATCCGATACCGAAGTTTTGGTGCATCTCTACGAAGAGTATCGCACGGATATGCTGCCCAAATTAAAAGGAATGTTCGCGTTTTGTTTGTATGATATAAAGCAAAAAAACATCCTCTTGGCACGCGATCGCTTTGGCGAAAAACCGCTTTTTTATCATTGGGACGAACAACGACTTTCTTTTTCGAGTGAAATAAAATCGCTGCTTTGCGATACCAGCGTGCCACGCAAACTCAACCACGCGGCACTCCCCTATTACCTTCGCACCTCCTTAGTCCCCGAACCGATGACCTTGTTTGCCGACATCAAAAGTCTGCCGCCGGGGCATTATTTGCAATGGAATACCAGCCGATTTGAAGTAAAACCCTACTTCAAAATCGAGTATAAGATAAATAAGGATATTCAAAAGGAGGAAGATGCAATAGCTTTCATAAAGCCAAAGCTAGAACGTGCCGTGCAACGACAGCGCGTGAGTGATGTGCCGCTTGGAGCATTTCTTTCGGGCGGTATAGATTCGAGTACGGTGGTGGCTTTGTTGCAAAAACAATCGAGCCAACGCATTCAGACCTTCAATGTGCGCTTTGAGGATGAAGCCTACAACGAAAGTCCTATCGCGCGGAAAGTAGCAGACTATTGGAATACAGAACATCACGAAATCGTCGTGCCAAACTATGATTTTGATGAAGACATTTTTTGGACGATTATCAATCATGTCGGACTGCCCTTTCGAGATAGTTCAGCGATTCCGACTTTTTTGATTTCCAAAGCTATTCGGCAACACGTCAAAGTCGCGCTTTCAGGCGATGGTGGCGACGAACTCTTTGGCGGCTACAGTCTATTTCAATGGCATGAAAAGATTTTGAAATTACAAACCATCCCAAAACCTTTACGTGTTTTGGGTTCAAAAGGACTTCAATTTGCACAGCACGTGCCAATGCTAAAAGACGTATCCAAAGTGCGGCAATTGCAACGGGCTTTGAGGACTTCTTTCGAGGAAAAAATAGCAATTCCTATCGCGTTGAATGCTTTTTTTAGTAGCGAGGAAGTGAATGAAATTTTGAGTGGTACATACACTTATCCTGCGCTGCGGACTTATCCTGAATCGCTGCAAAAAAACAGCGCACTCCGTCGTATCATGTACTACCGTAGCGCACACACTTTGCCTGCCAATATGTTGGTGAAAGTAGATAGGATGAGCATGGCAAATTCCTTGGAAGTTCGTGCGCCTTTCCTCGACCCTGATTTGTTTGATGCAGCAGCGCAGTTGCCCGATAAATTCCTAATTCAGAATGGAAAGGGTAAGCATATTATCCGCGAAATCATGAAAGATGATTTACCTGCGGAAGTCTTCAATCATCCTAAAAAAGGTTTTGGTATTCCTTTGTATAAATATCAAAATGAGGCTTTCCAAAAACTCGCAAAACAGTTGCTATTCGATGATAATCCGTGGGAAGGTTTTTTCCAGCACGAGTTTTTAGAAACAACTTATCATGAGGGCTTACAACATCAAAAAAGTACAGCGCAAATGAGCGTATTTCAGTCCGCACATCGCCTTTGGATGCTGATGCAATTGTTGGGTTGGGCGAAGGCGTTTAAGGTGGAGTTGTAGTTTTCGTACCTGCCAAATTTGTTTGGCAAATATCACACCAAACAAGTTTAGTGCTTACAAATACAGCATAAAAATATCATAAAAAATTCGCCACATATTTTACTCATCG
>CALGLY010000633.1 GCA_937959095.1 uncultured Saprospiraceae bacterium | reverse complement strand
CAGGTAGTGGAAACCCTGCACTTGCAACTTGGACAACGCTTACTGTTCCTTTTACCGATCAATCAACTAGTGGCACACTCCCTCCCTACATCAATGCAAGTGTTAGTTTAACTGGTATTACAGCAAGTAGTGTTTATTTTGCTTTTCACTATACTACTACAGGAACGGGATCGGGTGCAGCAGAAGAATGGCGCGTAGATAATATCTGCATTAGTGCCGATTCGGGTGGTGCTCCAGCTTCTTGTAGCGATGGCATCATGAATCAAGATGAAACAGGCGTAGATTGTGGTGGTGTGACTTGCCCAGCTTGTCCTACCTGCACCGATGGTATCCAGAATGGTACAGAAACAGGCGTAGATTGCGGCGGCACTTGTGCGCCATGTAGCGTAGGTGCCTACTATGATGGCATAGAAACAATGATACAAAACGGCACAGAATGTGTGAATTTGAAGACAGCCCTACACAATCTCATCAATGGACATACGGTGATTCCTTATAGCTCTAGTTCGGTTTATGATGTGCGTCAGTTTATCTGCGACTATGAGACACGCCTCAATGATGCTGGTACGACGACTATTATTTGGGATGTCTATTCCGATAATCCAACAGGTCCTGAACCCTATGAGTATGTATGTGGTCCACTCACTACCAATACGAGCGCAGAGGCTCTTGGCTACAATCGCGAACACGTACTACCAAAATCATGGTGGGGTGGGTCTTCTTCTGTTCCTCAATATTCGGATTTGAACAACCTTTTACCCTCCGACGGACACGTAAATCAACAAAAGTCAAATCATGGTCTCGGAGAGACAAGCAGCCCTACTTTTACGAGTATGAATGGTTCTAAAGTAGGACCACCAGATAATGGCTGTGGTGGTGCATTGATCTTTGAACCACTTGATGAATATAAAGGAGACTTCGCACGCATGCGACTCTATATGGCTACCCGCTACGAAGATGTTATAGCAAGTTGGGAAGGTAGTTCAGCTAACAGCATGGCTGCTTTGGATGGTAATAGCTATACGGTATATGAAACATGCTACCGCGAAATGCTACTTGATTGGCATGCAAATGATCCTGTGAGTGCGAAAGAAATTGCAAGAAATGATGCCATTTATAGCATACAAGGCAATCGAAATCCATTTATAGATCATCCTGAATATGCAGGCTATATTTGGGGCGATGCCGTAGGGAATGCTTGTAGTGATATTGCACCGCGTTTCGTCGCGCCTAAAGTTTACCTACAAGGGCCGCTTAGTGGTGCTACTATGACTACTGACCTTAACACGGCTGCTTTGCTACCTAGTACAGAGCCTTATACCGCGCTTGGTTTCGCAGGCTTACAAAATGCAGGTGCAGCCCTAGCAAGTTCTGCTACTGGTAATACTGGCGGCGATGCTATCGTGGATTGGGTAGTGGTCGAATTGCGTTCTGGAGCAACAGCTGCAACAGCTACTACCGTAGTCGCAACACGCGCAGCTCTGCTACAAGCCGATGGCGATGTAGTGGACGAAAATGGCAATGGCGCAGTGGGCTTTGATAGTATTACACCAGGAAGTTATTATGTCGTTGTTCGGCATCGAAATCATTTAGCCGTAATGACGAATTCAACTTATATAGTGAATTAAGGAATTACGAAATTTACTAGTGCATCAAGCCAATTAAGTTGATGCACTTCCAAATTCAAAAAATAGTAGGGTAGCGTGTTTGCGCTGCCCTTTTCTATTTGCTGGAGTCCCGCCGAAGATTCAAAAGATTGATCACACAGCTTTTATGATTGCCCACCGTTAATGCCAATTCCTGTTTCACTTTCGTGCCATTTGCATATTCCGCAGGCTTCCAGCAAGGCATTGTTTGAATTGCTTCTAATAATAGGGTATTTATTTTTTCATTATCAGGATTGACTATAAATTTGAAATCAAAAACCTTTGGTTCATTATTGGTAAGGCTATTTTCAGGTATGTAATGCATTTTTACGGCAATATCTGTATCTATATCCGCTCTATGCATCAGATCTTTTTGTGCTTTCGTGAGGGTATCATCTTTCCCTACTGCTTTCTTGATTTCTCCTTGATAACTTGCTGAAATTTCTACTGAAATAAATTTTCGTATCCATGAGGGTTTATAATGTGGATGAAGATCAACTATGGTATAAGCTTCCTCTAGTTTTGTTTTGGAGATAGAAAGGGATGGATAGACCGTGTTTACTTCATATTCTAACTCACTCGCAACGAAAACATCAGCACTTGTTTCTTGCGAAAACCCGAGTAGAACAAGATGAAGGAAAGCTACTATTAGCAGTGCATTTTTCATAATGATTGATATTTGATTCTATTCAAAGATAAGCGGAAGGCTTGAATTCAGAACGAAATCAAATGTAAATTAATGTAAATGCTAGGTAAAACATAATGAATCTTAAGGCAACCCACTAGCTTAAAAGGCTACCCGTCTAAGGTTGCCTAAGATAGCAGGCATTTTTAAAATGCCCGCTATCTGGATTACTTAAAAATCAGGACTTTACGAAATTTGGGCTAAGTATTTGATTATCAGCATTCAGCAACCTTAGACGGGTAGCCCGCTTAAAATTGTTCTGCTTAGTAAAAGACCTTAATAAATTGGACCATAATGCGCCGTGATTTTTTCTTCTAAAGAATTCAAAAAATCGTTGCATAGCAGGGTTACGGAACTATGTTTTGTGTTTTTTAGAAGGAAAAAGAACAAGTATAGTAGTCTAAGTTATTGAATCGTTTTCACTTATTCTTGTGGATCGGCCTAATCTCTTAGAGCATGTTTGGAAGGCTACCTTAGACGGGTAGCCTCCAAACACGTATAGCTACTAGCTATACTACTTGAGTAAGTAATCCCTTATTA
>CALGLY010000632.1 GCA_937959095.1 uncultured Saprospiraceae bacterium | reverse complement strand
GATTCTCCTTTAGGAGTAATCTTACCAATAATAATATCACCTTCTTTGATTCTGGCACCGACTCTGATCACACCATTCTCATCCAAGTCTTTAGTTGCTTCCTCACTTACGTTTGGAATATCGTTGGTCAATTCTTCTTCTCCTAGCTTCGTATCACGCACATCCATCTCGAAGTGCTCGATGTGAAGCGATGTGAAGACATCTTCGCGCACTACACGCTCCGAAAGTACAATTGCATCCTCAAAGTTGTATCCTTGCCAAGGCATGAAGGCAACTTTCAAGTTTTGACCTAGTGCCAACTCACCTTGATCGGTAGCGTAGCCATCACAAAGGATTTGTCCTTTCACTACACGATCTCCAAGACGTACAATCGGCTTCAAGTTGATACAAGTTCCTTGATTTGTTCTTCGGAACTTAATCAATTTGTACGCCTTCACACTATTCTCGAATGATACCAATTCTTCCTCCTCATCACGGTCGTAGCGAATCACGATTTCTGTCGAATCTACGCGCTCTACCGTTCCGTTTCCTTCTGCATTTATCATCATGCGGCTATCCCGTGCTACTTTACCTTCCAAACCTGTACCTACGATAGGTGAGCTTGGACGTAATAATGGCACTGCCTGACGTTGCATGTTCGATCCCATCAAGGCACGATTGGCATCATCATTCTCCAAGAATGGAATCATAGATGCAGACACCCCAACAATCTGGTT
Organism: uncultured Saprospiraceae bacterium; assembly: GCA_937959095.1. Lineage (GTDB taxonomy): Bacteria > Bacteroidota > Bacteroidia > Chitinophagales > Saprospiraceae > JAAUTG01. Next base: position 2,894 of record CALGLY010000632.1, on the reverse strand, counting down.
TGGTGCTACGTCCATGTACTCAATCTCAGGTGGTGGCAATACTGGGAATTCCCCGTGTTCGCGACACTTAATACGATCAGAATCGAATGCCCCCGTCTCTATAACGGGTGCGTTTGCCTGTGCGATTCGTTTATAATCCTCGCCTTCGGCAGATAAATATTCAATAGGGTTCTTTAAATCTACGATACCTTCATTTACTTTCCGGTAAGGTGTTTCTAAGAAGCCCATTTTATTAACCTTCGCGTGTACGCAAAGGGTAGAAATCAAACCAATGTTCGGTCCTTCTGGTGTTTCAATGGTACAAAGGCGACCGTAGTGTGAGTAATGCACATCACGTACCTCAAAACCTGCACGTTCCCGCGATAAACCACCTGGCCCAAGTGCTGAAATACGACGCTTGTGCGTGATTTCAGAAAGCGGATTGGTTTGGTCGCAGAATTGCGAAAGCTGACTTGTTCCAAAGAAAGAGTTGATGACCGATGATAGGGTTCTCGCATTAATCAGGTCGATAGGTGTGAAAACTTCGTTATCCCGTACATTCATCCGCTCACGGATAGTACGAGCCATACGAGCCAAACCTACACCGAATTGAGCATAAAGTTGCTCACCCACGGTACGTACCCGACGATTGCTCAAGTGGTCAATATCATCAATTTCAGCACGTTGGTTCATCAAGTTCACCAAGTACTTCACGATTTCGATAATATCTTCCTTTGTCAATACTAAGGTATCCGTAGAACTAGAGATTGCTTCTAGCTTCCGATTAATTTTGTATCGCCCTACTTCTCCTAAGTTATATCGCTTATCGGAGAAGAACAACTTATCAATAATACCCCGTGCCGTTTCATCATCCGGCGGATCAGTACCACGAAGTTGCTTATATATATATTGAACCGCTTCTAATTCTGAACTAGAAGGATCTTTTTGCAATGTATTGTAGATGATGGAATAATCCACCTCAATATCCTCTTTCTGCAACACTATATTCTCTACTGCTGCATCGAGGATAAGCTCGATATTGTCTTCATCAATAACCGTATCGCGCTCTAAGATGACTTCATTCCGCTCAATAGTCGTTACCTCCCCTGTATCCTCATCCACGAAATCTTCCGTCCAAGAACGTAATACTCGTGCGGCTAACTTACGATTGATAACCCCTTCTAATGCTTCGCGCGTAGATGGAATTTCATCTGCTAAGTCGAATATATCCAGGATCGTTTTATCTGTATCGAAGCCGATAGCACGCAAGAGCGTAGTAACAGGGAATTTTTTCTTCCGATCAATATACGCATACATTACCGTATTGATATCGGTAGCAAATTCCATCCAAGCTCCCTTAAATGGGATAACACGTGCTGAATACAGCTTCGTGCCATTTGGGTGGAAACTTTGTCCGAAAAACACTCCTGGTGAACGGTGTAATTGTGAAACGATAACTCGTTCTGCACCATTTACCACAAATGTTCCTTTCGGTGTCATGTATGGAATATTGCCCAAGAAAACATCCTGAACTATCGTTTGGAAATCGACGTGTTCTTCATCATTACAAGACAATCGTAATTTCGCCTTTAGAGGAACACTATAGGTCAATCCGCGCTGCATACATTCTGCAATACTATAGCGTGGAGGATCAATGAAATAGTCTAAAAACTCTAGTACGAAAATATTACGTGCGTCCGTAATGGGAAAGTTTTCCTGAAATACTCGATACAATCCCTCATTTATCCTGTTTTCTGGTGTTGTTTCAAGTTGAAAGAACTCCCAAAAGGATTTCAGTTGGATTTCAAGAAAGTCAGGATAAGGCGCAACTACTCTCGATTTACCAAAATTTACCCGCTTCTTCTCAGGAGCTAAAATCTCGATGGTTGAAGTCATGTATTTTCCTTATTTTTGCAAGAACTTGGAAGGCAAAATGCTTGGACTCATTTCTTTTAAAATATGTTTTTTCAAATATATCATAGAAAGAATCCAATTTACATAACGCTATAACAGGCAGTTTGGTTCTAAAAATCAACCAGAACTTTTTATAGCACAATAGGCTTAGTCAATGACACGTCATTAACTAAGCCTTTATATTGTTGAACTATAAATAATAAAACCTATAGTTCTGAATTGATGCGTTTACTTCAATTCTACTTCAGCACCTACTGCTTCTAGAGCAGCTTTGATGCTTTCCGCTTCTGCTTTGTCTACTCCTTGCTTGATAGGAGAAGGCGCGCCATCTACTAATTCTTTCGCATCTTTAAGACCTACACCTAGTAAGCCTTTTACTTCTTTTACTACTTTCAACTTTGCAGCTCCTGCTGAATTCAATATTACGTCGAATTCAGTTTGTTCAGCAGCTCCACCTGCATCACCGCCACCACCAGGGCCAGCAGCAACTGCAACAGCAGCAGCAGCAGGCTCGATGCCATGCTCTTCTTTAAGAATGTCAAGCAATTCGCTTACTTCTTTTACTTTTAGTTCTACGAGCTGGTCTGCAAGTGCTTTTAAGTCAGCCATTTTAAATTTATTTTTTTAGTTAGACGATAAATGAATATCGTGCGTAAACTTGGAAGCCAAATAATATGCGATTAGCCTTTTGCTAATTGCGTTTTCTTACTATACTGAAAAGAATTAAAATTTGATTCTTTTCAATTATTCTCCACGCTCTTGAAGTGCTTTCAAGACACCCGTTAGGTTGCTGCTGCTTGATTGTAGCGCACCCATCAAGTTCTTCGCTGGAGACTGTAGTAATAATAGTACGTCGCCAATTAATTCTTCTTTCGACTTGATACTCGCTAAAGTATCTAATTGGTCATCGCCTACATATACAGAAGTATCAATATAAGCAGCCTTCAAAATTGGTCGCTCTTTATCACCTCTGAATTCTTTTATTATTTTTGCAGGTGCAT
>CALGLY010000631.1 GCA_937959095.1 uncultured Saprospiraceae bacterium | reverse complement strand
AGCCGTGAAAAGTCGACAGCGATCATCACTTGTATCATCTATAGTTGCTCCTGTATCATACACCAATATGCCACCACTAGAACTCCCCGTCACAAACCATTTATAGTTATTTTCATCCACTAGTACTTGCGTAAGTTGATTTTCGTTACTACAACTTCCTATACCTGCAAAGCTTTGCCAAGTGCCATCGTTTTTCAGTACCGAAATTGGACGTTCCGCAAGGTGATTCGTAATCCAAAGGTTATTTTCTGTATCAAAATCAAGATTACTTACGCGCGTTCGCGTCTCATCTCCTACCGCATTATTTAGGCTCGAATTACTATCATTATAAATCGTAAATTGTTTGCCGTCCCACTCTACTAAACCTTCGATGAAAGCAGCAGCATACAATTTTCGACTGACTGGATGAATGGCAATATCCATAAAATCCCACAGCTCTTTTCCTTGCAATTCAGGCGTAACGCGCGTATTGAATTCCTCCCACTGGTTATTACTATAGGCAAAAAAACCATCCGAACGAAAGAGGTATCCTTGTCGTCTATCTGTGCCACCCGCGGCTACCCATACCGTATCCTCTTCTATTACTATAGATTGGACATGATGCGAATAAGGCGAATTGAAACTTAGATTCTTGCATGCGCCATCGTTTACATTTTCTAGATATTTGAAACCTCGTGCTTGATCTGCGAACCAAATAAAACCCTGCTTTTTGGAATCTTCAATAGCAAAGAAAGGATTGAAAACACAGCTACTCGAAAGCGTCGCAAAGTCATTAGTCGTCCGAAAATAGAGCAATTTGCCTTGTTGCTGCGTACCGCGTGTGAGCCCCACTACAAGCCCTGCACCTTCCTTGGAAAGATAAGCAGGTATATAATTTTCTTCTTGATAAATACTATCTAAGCCCGTGCCATCAAAAGCAACGATAGCTTCATCAAGGTTCAAAAAAAGTTGTTCTTCAAAAACCGCAAGGCTATTGCTGCTATAGTCTCCAGGAAAATCGAAACTATTGCGAAGGGCTTCCCAATTTTCAAAATTATCGGGCAATGGATTATCCTCTGCTACGCGATAAATGCCCTCTTCCGTAGCAGCATAAATTTGGCTTTGAAATACCTCTACATCATGCACTATTGCACCAGTAAAAGTCGTAAAAACAAATTCTCCTTTCCGAATATTAAGCTTGGATACGCCATAACTTGCAGCCAAATAAACAATAGAATCGTTGGCGACATGCACTTCATTGATACTTTTTTCGCCAACAATATTTCTGAAATTTTTAATTTGATTTAAGACCGTCGTTCCATCTTTTTTCAACAAATCAATTACCCCATTTTTATAGACCACAATCAATACATCGCTATAGGAATTGTATTTTACTAGCTTCACACCTACATTGCTTAAGCCTTTTATTTTAGAGAAATACTCTACAGAAAGATCCGCTTTATCGAGTGCAAGTATGGAAAAGTCCGTGGCGTAAAAAATGCGGTCATTACTCTGCGTTACATACGCGCTTTTCCGATAAGGCAGATGCGATTTCCATTGTCCCAATGCAAGGTCATTTTGAGCAAGAAGCGGCAATGTAAAACAGCAAAAAAGAAGATATATGAATAGGCGCATAGCTAGAGATTAGTTTGTTTGTTACAAATATAACGCCATTCTAGTCATTGCATTTTTAAGCATCGCTATTTTTACGTTAGTGTGTGAATTCTATTCGTTTTTTCCTTCGCCCTAAAAAGAAATATCTCGTTTCGCTGGTCGAGAGTAGACGATGGTGATATCCGTTTTCGCTATGTTTTGCTCTAGTGTTTGCAATGGACTTAAAGCAAGTCGCCCGATTTGGGCTTCGCTATATTGAGTAGCAGTTAAGAAAAGGGCGAGTACTAATAATTTAATCTTCATGATTTGTTTTTTCAAACTATGGAATTCGCTTAATAATCAATCGGATTTGCCCCATATGATTCGCTTGATGCTCCATTACATGATACCATGCCCAATGATTATTCATGCTACCACCTTTCACCTGTGCCTTGAACCAATTATCGTCCTTTGTTTTCAACAATCGTAAGGTCTCTTCTCGCACTTCATCCCAAATATCGAGATAGTATTTTATGGGCTTTCCTACTAGTTTTTTACGCGTTGTAGCTCCTAGACTTAGTGCTTCATCCCACTTCGCTTCTTCTTTATTAAAACCTCTATTTTCAAAAGTATAAAGTTGATAATACTTTTCGGTAGCAGCCAAATGCAGGATTAACGCACCTATTCGATTGGCTTTATCATCCAATAGAAAATCGGTGCCTGCTTGGTCAAGATTAGCAACGCTATTCGTAACACGTCCTTTCAAATCTTCCAACATAGCAACCGTAGTCCCTATTTGTGGAGCATAGCCTTTTAGCGGCTTAATAACATTTTGTGCCTGTAGTGTCATGCCACTAAAAAGGAGTAGTAGCAAGCAGTAATTTTGTAATTTCATATCTGTTTTTAATAAGTTAAATATATATTTTCTCTACGAAAAAAATCGGTGAGCTGAACGCAACATTAAAGCACCTTCAGCCCTCCAATCTATTGGATGGTGAAAAAACAATCGAATTTTATTGATTTCAATTTACAGTATGCTAGTATACTGAAGGAATGTCAAATTTTGAAGGAGTAAATATGAATGTAACAAACAGGAAAACATTCATACATTTCAATAATAGGGAGCAGATTATAGATAACCTACTCCCCTCTCGTATTGAAAAATTTACTCTGTCAAAATTCGTACATTCATTCTTTTTTCTTTTTAGGGAGCAGATAAGGAATAACCTACCAAAACCTGCCCGACAAGCGGAGCAGGCGGGTTTTGCGAAGCTATTTTTTCATCATACAAGGCAAAAAACGTAGGCATAGCCTTAGCTACGGCGAGGCTTTTTAACGAAGTAGGAGGAAAAAAGAGCAAGTAAAATTGGTAGATTATTTTTTATCTGTTCCCTTAAGCTTCACATTCGTAGAAATTTTATCCACGATATACCAATGATTATCCAGTTTCATCATATTGAAATAGTCTGTAAATAGCCGCCCTGGTATTTCCAATTCGCATTTAGCAGAAGCAATATTTCCTGTTCTATTGATTTTAATAATTTTTCCTGATGCGCCTTTCAGTCTTGGACGCGGCTTGAAGCCACTCAGGTATTGTTCTCTATTTCGGATACCCATTTCTCCATCTCTGATGAATTTGAGATGGCAAGTCGAGTGCATTGCTTTTCCTAGTTTTAGCGTATCGCCCGTCATCCAACCATCAAAATACATCTCGATTGTTTTTTTGATCAATTCTTTTTCTTGTTTTGCACTTTGTGCCGGAACTTGCACAACCGATAAACTGAAAACAAGCGTCAGCAATAATCCGAACATTGTTTTTCTCATAATTTTCAATTTTACTTTTTCCTATATCATTCCAAGGACTAAAGAATAGCCAATTTTCACGTAACGAATTATCCTCGTAACACTAGTAATATCTTAAGTTTTTGTGAACAAGTACTTATTTATAGGCATAGAAATTGCCTTTTGGGGTAGGTTCATTTGCTACCCCAATCGTGTATTCTGCTGCCTTATTTTTTGATTAACTTTCGCTGTTTTTTCCCGACTTCCTAATCAAACCTTTTAAAGCGAAACATTTTTATAAATTTCTTGCTAAATCCGTAGCACGATACCTTAGTGCTAAGGTGCCTATTTTTCCGCCCTTTTCTTGGGCATAATCCAATGCTGTTTTTCCGTTTTTTAGCGGTTGCAGTAGATTAGCTCCATTGCTTAGTAAGTAGCGCGCCATCTCATATTGATTATGCTCGATAGCCGTTGTTAGTGCTGTTCCAAAACCTTCAAATTCGTAGTTGAAATCGGCACCATGAGCAGCCAATACTTGCATCAACGAAATATTTCCATTCTGAGCCGTAGCAAGAAGTGCGCCTTCATCGGTATGCGATTTTTTATATAAATCAGCTCCCGATTCGAGCAGCAATTTTACTATCTTGATATTGTTATTTCGGGCAGCCGCATTGATTGGTGTTTTCGGAGATTGACTATAGCAAAGCATACAATTAGCATCCGATGTAGCTAGTAATCGTTCCACCTTCCGAAGGTCATTTGCCTTCACAGCTACAAGCAGGTTTGCACACTCTTGTTTTTCTTCTGATAGCAAATTATAGTAGGATTCACTCACACCGAGGTGTTTTTGCCAGCCTTCCGCTGCGCTAAGTCCTGCGCATGCCTTTGGAAGGTTTTTTGTTGTTTCCGTACTTTCTATAGCCGAAGCGGATGTTTTCTCTTCTTCCACTTTCAAGGGGCACACTTTGGATTCTATCAATTCTGTGAAAGAAAAAGCAGGGAGCACCAACAAAATAGGAATCAATAAAGAAACAAAGAGTACGCCTGTTTTAGCCAAATTGAAACGCGAATCCGTTCCATTAGAAAATTGAATAAGCGACTGTACTCGATTTGATAATTCGGACTTCTTCAAAGACATTCCAGCTACTAATGCGTAATTTTTCGGACGTTCTTTTATCCAACTTGCCACCGTGAGGAGGCATTGTGCTAAGGCTAAATTATTGCCTGTTACCTGTGCCGCCCAAGTGTCGCAAAGTAGCTCATTGCTATTATTGATCTCACGTTTTGCCCAACGATAGAGCGGCTGAAAAAAGAAGAGTATTTCCAGAAGTGCGAGTCCGCAAGTCCAGTAGTAATCCTTTCGAGCAATGTGTGCCAACTCATGCGCCAACATCGCTTCCAATTGAGATATGTCCATCTCTAGAATTGCTTGTTCTGGAAGGCAAATTTCTCGATTTCGTATCAGAATCGGACTATCCAAACTTGCCGATTGTGTCAATTTTATAACTTGATGAAGTTTCGATTTTTCTTGAACTTTTTTAAATACCTTTAATATGTTCTGATCTTCTACGACTGCTCTAGGGCTTATCTTCTGGAAGAAACACCAATGCTCGCCTAGCATTTTAAAAAACAAAAATAGACTGCCCATCAGCCAAAAAATCAATAGCATGGGTAAATAGTCTGCCCAAACTGTTTTTTCGCATATCACTGGCTTTGCAGATGTATTGATAATCTCCACAGGAGCAGCTACTAGAGCAATATCTGCTTCCTCGATAGTAGCGAAGAGCGGACGCTCTACTGCACTAACATTTTCTACAAGTACCTCTTTTTTTGCATTCGATTCGGCTAGTGTTATGGTATAAAAAGCATCTCCGTAAAAAAGTGTAAAAACACTTGTTGCCAAACCACCGATAAGTGCGGCCTTCCACAAATAATTCTTCAATAGCGTCGTCTGAAAAAAAGGGGCTTTCACTAAGAGCGCAACCAGCAAAAGCCAAACGCTACTATGCAATAAGTAAGTCATTGCAAAAGCAAGGCAGGGTATGTAAGGTAAGGTGTTTAATAATTCATTCATTGTTTATCTAATTCGGATAGTTATTAGGTCTTGTCATTTTGCCGCTTTTGGGCTTCTTCTATCATTTTTTTCAATTGGTCAAGTTCAGCCGTTTCAAAGCTATCTGCTTCCAACAAATGATTGACCAAAACAGAAGATTTGCCCCCAAAAAGCTGCTCTACTAAGCTGTTTGTCATCGAGTGTTGCGTTTCCTTTTCACTAATTTCAGCCTTATAGATATACTGTCTGCCTTCTTTATGATAGGATACAATGTCGCGCTTATGAAGCCGCTGAAGCACCGTGCTAATTGTAGTGATAGCAAAAGCGCGCTCTGCTTTCAAGACTTCTTGAATTTGCCCTACTGAAGCCTCGCCTAAGTGCCAAAGCACTTTCATTATTTTGAGTTGTAAGTCGTCTAATTTTATTTTATTCATAGTATATATTTCGAACACTACTACAAATGTAGTATTTAAAAACTACACCCGTAGTAATAGAAATGCGTTTTAACTTTTTTTATTGTTTCAGCGGAAAGAAATGTATGGAATTTATTAGAAAAATCGTTCTTTGGTAAATTCCGTGGACAAAGAAAATTGGGTCTTTGATAATTTTTGCATTTTCTACGAACAAAATCAAATCAAAACGCTCATTATCAATCGCTTTTTTGATTTAATTTATGTCCGTGGCAAAAATTGTCAAAGACCCAGAAAATTAAGCACAAAAACGCCCGATTAGTAGTGTTGTGCTTTCTATCAGAACGCTTGAAGTGGTTTTTAGAATAAAGTCTATCTATAGCCAGAATCAGAATAAAATGACATTAGTTTCTAATCTGTAATATTCTGTACAAATATGGCAGAACTTTAAGTTCAAGCGCAAGTTCAATTTATAATCTTGCACTTGAGTTTGTACTTGCACTTTATGGTACTGGCTCCGCCAGGTTAGGGAACAGGCAAGAAAGAATACCTCTCCACCTGCTATTTTAGCAAACGTGCTCGAATATATTTTATCGTTCTTCCAATAGCAAGGTGCTTACCTTCGTACTCTGTTTTGATGTCGAGTTCGGACATTGGTAGAGGTTTAGCATAAATATCATCATCCTGATATTCAATATTAAAATCCTCCGATGCAGTGAGTGTTTCGAGAGAAAATTCGTAAAATTCAGGCGAATCGGTTTTTATATTCAGAATACCATTGGGGCGTAGTATTTCTTTGTAAGAAGCCAAAAAACGCGGTGCTGTCATCCGCCGATTTTCCTTACTCAAAAACGGATCAGGGAACGTTATCCAGATTTCATCTACTTCATCCACCTCAAAGAAATGAGCAATTTGTTCGATACGTGTTCGCAGAAAAGCCACATTATTTAATTCATCCTCTATTGCCGTTTTTGCTCCTCGCCATATTCGTGCCCCTTTTATGTCTACGCCTATGAAATTACGTTCTGGATACATCCGAGCTAAGCCAAGTGTATAATGACCTTTCCCACAAGCCAACTCCAAGGTAATAGGATTAGAATTTTGGAAATGCTTACTTCCCCATTCTCCTTTCAAGGTGGTAGGTTCACCATCTTTTCCTAATAATTCGCCCGTTTGTGGCGTAAAATTTTCATAGACATTCGCAAAAGATAAGACCTCTGCAAAGCGATGTAGCTTATTTCGCTTACTCACACGTTATTTTTTGAATAGATTTGAGATGCTAGATGTGCGATTTGAGACTTTTCTCTCATATCTCACATTTAAGAAGCCTATATCTTATAGAGTTGTTCAAAAATAACAAGTTGGTATATGAAAATATCTTTTTGCACTATATTTCAGCTTTTTTCTCGCCCATAGCTACGGCTATGCACTCGAAAAAGAGCTTTATCTAGCACAAAAATCTAACTTTCATATACACA
>CALGLY010000630.1 GCA_937959095.1 uncultured Saprospiraceae bacterium | reverse complement strand
TAAGTTTATGTAAGCCACGTAAGCGCGTGCGAAGTTGCATACTATACACGGCTTCGCGCAGCAGGGAGTGGCGGAAAATATAGCGCAATTCATTCATGGCTTGCCATATTTGTCCACGCTCTGCTTGTCGAACTTGTTCTTTTAGGACAGTATTATGATTGCCATTTCGTTCTAGAAACTCACTTTGCTTAAGCATCACTTCGGAGAGGATAAGCAAATCGAATTCTTGCCCGATGACGGCTGCTGCCTTCACGGTTTCCTTTACTAAAGAAGAAAGCCGATCAATCCGTGCAGTCAGAATTGCATTGATAGAACTCGAAAGTTTAATATTTTTATCCTTGATGTGCCATTCCTCATTTTGTTGGAGTAATAAGTCGCTTTCGCGGAAATATTCCAGTACTTGTTCTAGATAAAACGGATTTCCATTCGTAGTTCGGATTAGAAGCCGATGAAAATCTTCTGAAATAAGTCCTTCCAACTGATTTGCAGCAAAGTTGCGGATTGCTTTATGCGATAAAAAGTTTAAATCTACTTCAAGTGTTTCTATTTGATACTCTTCGATAAGTTGTGATGCAATAAGTTTCACCTTTGTATTATCATCCAACGGACGCGCTGTTACGAGTAATACAACCGGATATGGCTGTATGCGACGAATAAATTCTTGTAGGAATGACTTTGAAGATTCATCAAACCAATGCCCATCTTCTAAGTAAATAACGACTGCTTGCAAGAGAGATTCGGCAATAAATAAATTGGATAATGCCGAAATAATATTTTGATAGCGCCCCTTTGCATCCAATTGGTTCCATAGAGAAGTAGGGTAGTCTAAGCCTATTAAACCAGCAAAAATAGATTGAGTCCGTTCTAGTTCTTTACTTAACACTATTACTTCTTCCTTTTTTAGTTTTTTTATATCGCTAAGTAGGAGTTTAAATCGTCGTTCAAAACTAACTTTATTCTCTTTCGCGCTCTGTTCAGGTGATTGTTCAAAATAACCTTTTAAGAAGTAAACAAAAGGATTTAAGCCTTTGCGAAGTATCTGATCAGCTTTGCATACAAACCAACTAATTGCTTGTTTTTTTCGGAGTTCTTTTTGTAGTTCGTACCCTAAACGACTTTTACCAATACCTGCTTCTCCATAGATATAGGCTATACCTGTAGCCTCTCCTTTTAGTGTTTTCTTAGCAAATCGCTTCAAGGCTTTTACTTCATCATCACGCCCAATGATATCTCCTGAAAAGGAAAACTTATTCTGCGTATCACGCCCCGTCAGTCGATAAGTAGGGACATCTCCTTCGAGTCCTTTATATTTAATATTGCCTTTGTGCGAAAATTTAAATTGTGGGGTGCTTTGGATTTCTTTATCTACTAAAATTTCTCCCCACTTTGCTTTCATCATCAATCGTGCCGCCAAATTAACACGGCTTCCTACCGCTGCATATTGACAGCGCTCTTTTCCACCTACAATACCTGTGTATGCAATACCTGTAGTGATACCTACTCGATATTTTACATCGCGAAATTGTTTTTCTGAAAGTTCTGCTTGTACCGATAAGATGAATTCTAAGGCACGTTGTATATTGTTTTCAAAGGTGATTGGTGCGCCAAATAGACAAGCTAAAACGCCACCTTTATCACCATAATCAATTTCTTTGAAGTAACCTGAAAAATTCCGAATACGTTCCAATACCAACGAAGCAAATTGCTCTAGATGCTTATGCGTTTTCACGCCTTGAAAGGAAATAAAAACAGTAACTACTTGCCTAAATTCTCCAGCGTGCGAAAAATCAATGACTGCATCGGGCAAAAATTTTCGAGCAATACTTTTAGAAAGTGGTGCTAGCACGGTTGAGTTGGGAGTCGTATTGGATTCAAATAGGGCTGTTTTTAGAAGATAGAAATCGTCTTTTTTCTTTTTGGTTTGATAATCTAACTCTAGTCGTTTCTTAAATGCTTCATGGAGTACAATTTCTTGGTCATCTGCATGAATTTGGCTTTTGGCAGCTCGCTTAATAGATTTACCTCTAAAATAAAAACTTTTCGCGCCCTTGCCTATTATTCCCCATTCTAGTGCACCATGCCCAATACCTATTTTTACACCAATTTTAAAAATTTCAAATTGTTGTTCTTGAAAAAGAGCACGTGTTTGCCAGGCGGTTTCTAATATATTATCTGCTGATTGATGTTTACTAGGAAAAATAGCGGTGAAAGAATCTCCAGCAAAATATGGAATGAAGCCACCTCGCTCATAGACTAACTTTACTAAAGGTACGAAGATTCTATTGAGGATTACAGACAGTTGTTCTGCACCCACAGTGCCTTTTCGAGAAAGTATTTGGGTCAGTGAAGTGAAACCAGATAGGTCGACAAACACCGCATAAGCATTGAATTCACCATGCTTGTTATTAGCCTTTAGTTTCTCTTGAACAAAATGTGGAATTAAATGCTTCAAAATTTCCGATCTATATTCGGTGCGAAAATTACGAATTTATCACGAAGGCAAGCAGGATTTATTGTAGTGAATATGAAAATCTTTATTGCTTACGCTTCTACAGTAATGAAAAAGCCTTCACTCAACCAAATGAGCGAAGGCTTTTCCTTCAATGAAAGGAGACCGAAGTCTCCTCTCTTCTGTATTATTTTATACTAGATTACTCTAGGATAATCATCTTCTT
>CALGLY010000629.1 GCA_937959095.1 uncultured Saprospiraceae bacterium | reverse complement strand
GCATACGTAATTTCAGGTGAAAAATTCGAAGCAGATATTTCTGTAGGTACATATAGCTCTTCTATTTCTCCATCAGATATTAAAATTTCTGTTAATGGGCAATCATTGAGAGTGAATGATGATGGAAAAGCGACTTACTCTACTACCACAAGTGGTACAGGGGTGAAGAAGCTTAACATGACTGCATCTGTCCGTAATCCATTGACTGGGGAGACATCAAAAGGTGAAGGTACATTTGACTATGAGGTAGGTCGCCGTTCAGTAGCGGTTTCTCCTGATAAGATGAATGTATTCTATGTAGGGGTAAATAATCCAATATCGGTTGCAGCTGCGGGTGTATCAAGTAATGACTTGAAAGTGCGCGGAAGCGGTGGTGGAATCAAGTTGAACAAAACAGGAAGTGGTAAGTATAATGTTACTGTTTCTCAGCCAGGTGAAGCTAATATTACAGTTTCAGGTGGTGGTTTGAATGACAAATTTGGATTCCGTGTAAAGCGTATCCCTGATCCGCGCCCTGCTTTAGGTAAGCAAAGTGGTGGAACAATGGGGAATGGTACATTCAAAGCGCAGCGTGGTCTATTGGCTTGGTTAGATGATTTCGATTTCGATGCAAAGTGCAATATACAAGGTTTCAAGCTCGTTAGAGTACCGAAACGTGAAGATGCGATAGAAAGCCCAAATCAGGGAGGAACTTTCAATGCACAATCAACACGAATCATTAAAGCTGCGAAACCAGGAGATGTTTACTATTTCGATGGTATCAAAGCACGTTGTCCAGGTGATAAGGCAGGTCGTCCATTGCCTTCTATCGTCTTCAATGTTAAGTAATGTTCAAAAAAAAATCCGACCTTTCACAAATTAAAAGAGGATTTAATTTTTTGAATAATACTAGTAAGAATCTTTAATCTATATTAGTAGCACGGGAGTTATTTTCGTGCTACTAATAAGATGCTAAAACAACATTCAAATTATGAAGTTAGCTTTGAAATTGCTAAGTATCTGCTTACTGCTAGTTTGTGCAGTAGTTCCTACATTTGCACAAGACCCTACAGGTATCATGACCGAAGCAAGCGATCCAGATGCGGAACGCCCTTTAGATGATATTGTAGAATCTAAAATCAATTTTGAAAAGCGTGTTTTACCTTATGAACCGCTTCGTGAAGCAGACATCTTTTGGAAAAAGCGTATTTGGCGTGTAATTGATACCAGAGAAAAGATGAATTTGCCATTCGCTTATCCAGAGCGTCCATTTTTTGAAATATTGATGGAAGCAGCTATTAATGGAGATATTACAGTATATAGTACAGAAAATGACAAGTTTGAAAATGCACTTTCTCCTGAAGAAGTAGCATCAAAAGGAGCTTCTGTAGATACCGTAATCACGTTCGACCCAGAAACTTACGAAGAACAAGTAGAAGTAGTACGAAATGATATCAACTTTGAAGATGTAAAGCGTTTCCGACTAAAGGAAATGTGGTACTTCGATGAAGAATCATCCGTAATGAAAGTCCGCATACTTGGTGTTGCACCATTATTGGATGTGAACGACGACGCAGGAAACTGGAAGTATGAGCTTCCAATGTTTTGGGCATACTACCCAGAATGTCGCGAGATATTAGCAAGAGAGCAAGTCTTCAACTTTGCAGGAAATGATGCCTCCCCTACTACATGGGAAGATCTTTTTGAAATGCGTTTCTTTTCGAGTTACATCTATAAAGAATCGAATGTCAAGAATGAGCGTCTACAAGATTACCTACAAGGTTTAGATATTCTCTTAGAAGCAGACAAAATTAAGTCAGAAATATTCAATTTCGAGCATGACTTATGGTCATACTAAATTGATAATGACGATAGCATTAAGCCTTATGAAAGGCTTAATGCTATTACCTCAAAACCGATTATAAAAACTCATCCCACTCCAAAAAACGCTACTTCCAATTCAAACTAATCCATTTTAATATAATATTGATAGCATCATTCTAGCCATTTCTTCGCACTGCTGCAAGAAATAGCACGGGATAACTATGCCTTTTATTCATCTGGTTGTATCGTTTTCCGTACAAGTGTACCTACTTGTGCCTAAATCGCTATGCCTATAACACTTCATACTATGAAACATGTATGGATGCTTATGATAAGTTGTTTATCATTAAGCTGCTTTACCGTACCTGCTTTTGCACAGCC
Organism: uncultured Saprospiraceae bacterium; assembly: GCA_937959095.1. Lineage (GTDB taxonomy): Bacteria > Bacteroidota > Bacteroidia > Chitinophagales > Saprospiraceae > JAAUTG01. The sequence continues at coordinate 3,704 of CALGLY010000629.1, read as the reverse complement.
TACAAAAGATATGCTCACAGAAGCAAGCATACCGTCGAGTCCTCCATTAGATGATATAGTGCAATCAAGCCTTCGAAGCAAACCGCCACTAGCCTATAGCCATATCAGAGAAGCGGATGTCCTTTGGAAAAAACGGATATGGCGCGTGATAGATATTCGTGAAAAGAGAAATCTTCCTTTCGCCTATCCTGAACGCCCTTTCTTTCAGATACTACTAGAAGCAGCACTAAATGGAGAAATAACCGCCTATAGCACAGAAGATGATAAATTCAGTAATCCATTGACTATGGAAGAAGTCGCAGCTAAGACTTCGCATACGGACACTACAGTAATTATAGATCCTGTAGATTTTTCAGAAAAACTAACCGTGGTACATAATGAGATTAACTATGAAGACATAAAACGTTTCCGAATCAAGGAAATGTGGTACTTCGATGAGGAACGTTCCCAAATGAAAGTCCGCATCTTAGGTATTGCTCCATTGCGCGATGTAGAAGATGATAATGGCAATTGGAAGTATGAAAGTCCTATGTTTTGGCTTTATTATCCTGAATGTCGAAAAATACTAGCGCACGAGCAAGTCTTCAATTTTGCTGGTAATCTAGCCGCACCTACTACTTGGGACGACCTCTTTGAAATGCGCCTATTTTCGAGTTATATCTATAAGGAATCGAATATGAATAATGACCGCCTAAAGGATTATTTATCGGGTTTAGATTTGCTACTAGAAGCAGATAAAATCAAGTCCGAGCTATTCGACTTTGAGCATGATGTGTGGTCGTATTAATGCGTTAATGGGGTTAATGCTTCAATGCAATAATGAGGATTACTAAGCCTAATTAACGCATTGAAGCATTAATCCATTAAAACATTGAAGTCCCTTTTATATATTTGTATCCAATCAAAATATGGAATACAAATTATGAAAATTTTCTTAGTAGGATTTATGGGCTGTGGTAAAAGCTATGTTGCTAGAAATTTAGCCCCCAAATTAGATATGGAAGTCATTGATTTAGATCACCATATTGTAAATTATACAGGAAAAAGCATTACACAAATATTTGATACCAAAGGAGAAGAAGCCTTTAGACGCATTGAACAGCAATGCTTACATCAACTAGCTGAGGTCGAAAATACAATTATCAGTACAGGTGGTGGCGCGGCTTGTTTTTTTGATAATATGGAATGGATGAATGCACATGGTACTAGTATTTTCTTAGATGTAAGCATTCCTATCCTAATGAAACGCCTCCGAAAAGGAATTGCTAAACGTCCGCTTTTAGCCGATAAAACCAACGAAGAGCTAGAAGCATTTATCACACAAAAACTGGAAGCAAGGCGCGCCTACTATGAGCAAGCAAGTATAACACACCACCAAGAATCGGAGCAACAAGATAGATTAACAGAATTGCTCCAGCTTTTGAATTTTTTAGCTTAGGGGCAACACTTCCTCCAAAGCAATTTCTAAAGCTTTTTGTATAGCCTTTTCTGATGTTACATGCCCTGCCGTCACAAGTCTAAGACGAGAATCATTCAATTGCTGATGTAACTGATAGGCATATATCGTAGGGCAAATCATATCATAGCGACCTTGTATAATCCAAGTTGGAATATCCTTAATTCGTTCCGTATTTTCATAAATATATTCATCAGGAATGAAAAAATTGTTTGTAGAATAATGTGCTTGAATACGTGCTTTCGTTTCAAAATCATCATTTCCAAACATCGTTTCTATTTCTGCCGCACTAATTTCTAATTTCATCATAGCTGCGCCGTAGCGACTATATTCATAGGCAAATTTTCTTCGTATATCAGCATCTTCTGATTGCATCATTTTGAAAAAAAATGCAGTTGGATTATCTCTTGAAGCAAGTGGCACTAAATTGATATAACGTTCCCAAGCTTCTGGAAAGAACGCCTTTACGCCTCCTTTTTCAAAATAATCAGTACAGCGTTTATTCGCAGGAAACACACCTCGTAGTAGCATTGCCTGTACTCGTTCAGGATGTGCGATAGCGAATAATAGAGCCAAAGTACTTCCCCATGAACCACCAAAGAGAATCACTTTTTCTATTTTTTGATGATCTAATAATGCTAGTATATCATTGAGTAAGTGCGGTGTTGTATTCGCCTCAAGCGTTCCAGAAGGGATGCTTCGTCCTGCCCCTCTTTGGTCGAAAAAAGTAACGTGAAAGATATCAGGATTGAAAAAGAACTTATCTTTTTCTTTACAACCTAGTCCTGGACCACCATGAAGAAATAAAACTTTTTCACCCTTTGGATTACCATAATTCTCGAAATAAATAGAATTATTTTCAGTTACATCCAAGTAATTTACCTTGTTTTCTGTTTCATTTTTCTGTGACATCAATATTCTATTTTTTAATACCCTTCCTATTTCAATATAAATTCCTAATATAACAAATTTCATGTTTAAGTTCCAGTTATATAACTTCCTTTAGTCTATAAATAATTTTTGTATAGTCATATAATTGTGACATTTATCTCATATGGGAAATTTTCTATAAAAAACCTTGTATAATTTAAGATTACAACTACGAAGTCACTCATTTGCAAATAATTACATTTTTCAATAAATCAGAATAAAATTCTAAAAATTAGTTCTAAAAACATCTATTTAAGATTTAAATTTTATATTAAATATTTTTTTTAAAATAAAATTTTAATACATTTGTTTTCATTTCACCACTTCTGCCCCTTTCCATTAAAAATAAATTCAAGTTTTAGGTACGCATTTGAAGAGGCAGGACGGCACTTTTGTGTTGTTCTGTTCTCTTCATTTTAATCCCCAACAATTCTTAAAAGTAATTACCTTTGTGGCGCAAAACTCAATGTACTATCAGCATGTTTATAAATAGATGGGAGACCTTCTTCTTCTATAAATTAAATCTCACATCTAATCATCAATTACTACATTGAAAAATCTGCCCGAATCTATGATAAAACTAGTCGAATGTCCTAGAGATGCAATGCAGGGACTGAAAGAATTTATTCCTACTGAAACAAAAGCCCACTACATCAATAATTTGTTACAGGTTGGTTTTGACACACTTGATTTTGGCAGCTTTGTATCGCCAAAAGCAATACCACAAATGCGCGATACGGCTGATGTATTAAGTCGCTTAGATCTAGATAATACAAAAACAAAATTATTAGCTATAGTCGCGAATAGAAGAGGTGCAGATGATGCTTCTAAATTTGAGGAAATTGATGTCTTAGGTTATCCCTTTTCTATTTCCGAAACTTTTCAGCTTCGTAATACCAATGCAACGATAGAAGAATCACTCGTTCGCGTACAGCAGATTCAGGACATTTGTCAAAAACATAATAAGACTTTACTGGTTTATATTTCTATGGGATTTGGCAATCCGTATGGCGATGAATGGAATGTAGAAATTGTGCAAAAATGGGTAGACCGCTTGGTGGAAATGGGAGTAAAAATCCTTCAATTATCCGATACGATTGGTGTTTCTACCCCTGAAAGTATCAGCTACCTATTTTCCAATTTATTGCCCAATTATAAAGAGGTAGAGATTGGAGCACATCTACACACTGAACCGCACAATTGGCGCGAGAAAGTAGCCGCAGCTCATCAAAGTGGTTGCTATCGCTTCGATGGAGCTATAAAGGGGTTCGGAGGTTGTCCCATGGCAAAGGATGATTTGACAGGCAATATGCCTACA
>CALGLY010000628.1 GCA_937959095.1 uncultured Saprospiraceae bacterium | reverse complement strand
GTGATGAAGTCTGGATGAGTTGCCTCATACAGCCCATTACAGTTGCGAATGGAGGCTTTTGGATTCGTCCAGATGGCAGACAAGATATTGCTATTGGAAAACGATGGGGGACTCTATTAGCTATCAATAATACTAGTTCCAGCACGAATGTAGCGGCAAATACCACTTATAAATTGGTAGTTCGGTATAAGTTGGAAGCTACTCAAACAATTGCCCACTTATGGATTAATAGAAATAGCAATTTCACTGATGCGAACGCAGATATTACGCATACTGACGTAGCAATTTCAAGTATTAGTAATGTCCAGATTGCAATGGAGCAATGGGGAGATGGCATAATGGAAATTGATGAATTTTATATTGGTTGTACACCTGAGCCTCAAGAGATTTGTGATCCTGCAATGATAGGTATGTCATGTGACGATGGTGATGTATGTACTATCAATGATGCATACGATGCAAGTTGTGAATGCGTCGGTACATTTCAAGATACAGATAATGACGGCACCTGTGACGCTAATGATGATTGTCCAATAGGAAATGATTGTAATATCAACTGTAACTTACTTCCACAACAAACCAACTTAGTACTTGGTGAGCGTACGATGCTAATTATCAGAGGTGTTGACCCTGCCACGCATACTTGGGATGATACTGACGCTGATTTAGCAACATTTGAGGCAGAAATGGACGCTTATCTCCGAGAGGTATCCTTTGACTTAGCTTGGATAGATGTGGAGATGACTCCTGTTTATAATTTTACGGTAGATCCTAATAATAATGGCATTGGGGCACTATCAACAGCATTCAGTACGCTGGTAGGAAATGATGGGTATGATCTTAGTTCATACAATGTAGTCATGTACCTCCACCAATCTACTACCGATTTTGGTGGTGGTGGTGCTTTGGGATCTGGCAATGGACTTACGGGAAGTGTTTGGGCAAACAATAACTTGTCATGGTATTATCAAGGCAATATTCATGAAACGTTTCATGCCTTTGGTTTAGGACATGCAGAAACTATTGAAGGTGGTGCAGATGTGTTTCCAGGTGCGCCCACAGGCGGTCACGACCCTTATCACTTTATGGGAAGTGAAGGCAATGCAGGCTTACTAGCTGACCTACCAAGTTATATGAAGTATTTTCTTGGCTGGATTCAGCCTTCTGAAATTGAATGTGCTCCTATTAATGCTGGTGGTTGTACAACTTACCGACTTCATGAGTACGCATTAGTAGATAGTTATAATACGCAACATAAGTATGGACTGCAACTTGGTGATAATCTATGGATTAGTTACGAACCCGATAGCGATCATATTAGAGTGGAAAAAACAGGTGTACTTTTACACCATATTCCTGGACCAGGTTCGGCGGTTACTCGATTACTTGATACTCGACCACAGTCTATCACGATGCTTCCACCAGGTCTAGGGAGTAATTGGCTACCTGTTATTGACTTTTTTGATGCAGCAATGGAGCAGGGAGATATGTTTAATTGGGAAGGTACAGATATTACATTTACTGCCTCTGGGGGTACGGGTGATCAACGTTGGGTGGATATTGAATTATGTGATTGTAGGGTCACAGTAGGAGATAGTGATAGCGATGGAGTATGTGACCTCTTGGATGCTTGCGAAGGCTTTGATGATAATTTAGACCAAGATGGCGATAACATTCCTGATGCTTGCGATGATTGTCCAAACGCCGCTACTAATGATGGAAATGGAGACAGTATTTGTGATAATTTACAGTGTTTACAACTTACCGAAGATATCTTTGACTACCCAGTCAACACCACAATAGATGGAGCAGATGGTGGAACAGGATTCAATGGTGCGTGGTCAATACCAAATGCAATGAATGGTTCTATTGAGGCACTTTCAGGTTCGCTTAATTTTGCTGGACATAGTAGCACCGCCAATAAAATGCGAATGACACTTCAAAACGAAGATGCTACTAAATGGTGTACTAGAAACTTAAATCAAGCCTTCGCAAACGGAGAAGAAGTTTGGATAAGTTGCCTAATACAACCTATTGTACGCGCTGATGGCGGTTTCTGGATTCGTCCAAACGATAGACAAGATATTGCCTTCGGAAAACGTTGGGGAAGTCTTTTATCAATAGATAATAATTCTTCTAGTATAAGTGTACAAGAGAATACAACCTATAGATTAGTTATTCGCTATAAGCTAGAAGCTACGCAAACCGTGGCACATCTATGGATAGATAGAAACAGTAATTTTACGGATGCTAATGCGGATGCTACGAAGACTGTAAGTGCTATTTCTGACATTAGTTCGATTACAATTGCGATGGAAGCCTGGGGAGATGGTGTTGTGGAAGTAGATGAATTACAAATTGGGTGTTCTTCTGATTTTTCGGCAGGAAATATTATAAGCGTAAGCCCAAAAGTATTTTTACAAGGAGCATATTCTTCTGGTACAATGACATCTAATTTGGTAACAGTTAATTTAGTACCGATGACTGAGCCTTATACTGCTTTAGGTTATAACCACTTAGGTGGTGGTGGTGAATTTATCGCTACTAATACCCTGACAGGGGGCGAAGCAATAGTAGATTGGGTAGTTGTAGAATTACGGGATGCTAGTAATCCTTCCACTATTATTGCTACACGATCCGCACTTTTGCAGGCTGATGGAGATGTTGTAGATGTAGATGGCGTATCCAGTGTAGCATTTCCAGTTACTGCTGGAACTTATCATATAGCAATAAGACATCGCAACCATTTGGGAATAATGACCGCGACACCCGTGAGTTTGAACTGATGTAGTTAGAATGGGAGTTCAGATGACCAACATTTTAAAATGCTGGTCATCTGAACTCGACTTTAGCTCTTTTTGAATAGAACGGTATAAAATAAGACCTGTTTTTTACTTGCCCATGATTCTACCAATGAATCGAGAATCTTATATGTTCTACTACTGTACTATTAAGCGTTGAGTATACTCACCTGCACGACTGCGGATTTTGAGCAGGTAGATTCCTTTATTTAATTGCTGAACCTCGGTATTATCTAAGTAAAGCTTAAAAAATCCTTTTGCTTGATTTTTGTACAGCTCGTTATAGATTTGCTTTCCTGTAATGTCGAATAACTTTACTTCTACATCACTATCTAGACTGAGCCTCATATCAATGAACCAAGTGCCTGTAGGATGTATAGGGTTAGGATATACTTCTACTGCAAAAGCTTGGCTTTCGCTATCAACTGTCGTAATTTTATTTACATCACTATTTACGAGTGCATCACCATCTGGTATAATTTGCCAAAGTTGATTGCTGTTAGCAGAATTAGTAGCCCATAAGTGTACATTGTCTTCGCCTTTAGTTTGAGAAGTACCACTATTGGGTTGCCTATCCATCGCTTTACTTTGACAGTGCAATGGCTTGAACATATAATCGTTACCTACTTTGCTCAACTTCCATTTTTGGTGGTTGTTATTAGGAGATAGCCAAGTACTGACATTGCTACCATTAGTACAACTTGCATAAGACACTTCTAAGTAGCGATTGCAACACGATAATTTGATACTGTAAATATTATTACCAAGGTGTGTAAACTGCCAACGTTGGTCATCATACGAACCAGGGTTTACTGTAATAACATTATAGTTATTGCCTGAATCAGACCAAGCAGGTGCACCAAGGTAATGATTGTTGGCTTTGCTTTTGATAGCATATTTTCCATTGGGTATCAGTTGTGGAGTTACGACAGTTATATTATTCACTAAATCATTGTCGAGGTTTTGTTGCCAGTTTGCACCAATAGGACGAATAGATGCTTTCCAAATATAACCTGAACCTGGATTGGGCGCATAGTCAAGTTCTATATCCACAGAAGCGATTCCTGTACCTGCTGCTACGGTTTTTTTACCAGCATCTATATAGCCACTAGGCGACCAAAATTCGACAACAATATCCCGATTTTGTGAAGCCTCGTATTGCACGTTTAGAGTGTATGATGTTTGACTAATGACATTAGTAGGAGCATTGCTTAAGTTGACCTCATCCGAATAAGGACTGACAACAGTTACATTATTAACTTGGTCATTGTCTAGATTTTGTTGCCAGTTTGTACCAACAGGACGAATGGATGCTTTCCAAATATATCCTGCCCCTGGAGTAGGTGCATAGTCAAGATTTACATCTACAGAAGCGATTCCTCTACCTGCTGCTACGGTTTTTCTTCCAGCATCTATGTACCCACTAGGCGACCAAAATTCGACAACGACATCACGTGCTTGTGCAGCAGTGTAATTGACATTAACTGTGTAGCTTGTTTGAGATGGTATACTAGTAGGTGCGTTATTCAGCGCAACGGTTTCATCTACGGTATTGCCATCTTCTAATTGCCATGAACGTACCCATTGATAAGAGGTTGTTCTGTCAGCTGCACTTCCTGTCATACCACCATTAGCGGGAGTTGGATTCCAATCATAAGTTTCTGTAACCATATTTAAGAACATCGGTATATTGAAATCGGAAGGTAAATTGACAGTATATTGATAAACGCCATCTAAGTAGAATAAGGCTTGATCCTTGTTTTTCCACCATACACCATATACATAGTAGCGTTCATAAGGCTTAGTACTAAGTTCAATTGCTTTATGGCTACTAGCATTTGGCTGACAACCTGCTGGTGCTTGCGAGATACGGTGGTGTGTGTGTGAAATCATATGTGTACCGAATCTATATTGTGAACCAGTAACTTCCCCTACACATTCTTGAATATCTAATTCGGTAACTCTACGATTACATCCACTGCCAGAAGCATAATTAATTAACCAAAATGTAGAGGATAGAAAAGTTTTATTGGCTTTCATTTTACACTCATAATAGCCATAAGTATGCGTCTTTTTGGAGCGAACCAGCCCACAGGCATGCGTCCACCTTTTTCCATCTAAATAGAAAGGTTCATCAAATTGATAGTTGGTAATTTTGAGTTCTCCATTCTCTACGGAAACTGTATTTTCCATAAACAAACCAGGCGGGCGCCCTTTCCAACGTGTTGGGTCTGTATTTTTCCATTTACTGGTATTAAGTGATGTTCCATTAAATTCATCTGACATATCCTCTATTTTAACCCATTTTTTTCCCGAAGGCTTTGGATCGTTGCCTGATAGAAAATAAGGACTATTTTGCGCTGATAGAGAATAAACGGTGCAAATAAATATCATTATTAGTAGAGTCGTTATCTGTCTCATAATTGTACGTAATTCTTTAAAATTGAATAATAGACTTGTGCAAATTGGTAAAAATTGTGTCTTCTATTGTAGCAGGTAAGAGCGTGTGTGAGTACGTTTGCTAGTAGAGTAAATCCAGATTAGCTAATCATTCGCTTTCTCAAATTTAACAACTTATACATATTGGTTTTTGTCATTTATTTACTATGCCTTCATTTATTCCCTTATTTGCTATAAATAGCATGCTATGTTAGAATTAGTGAGTTATAACATCGGCTATGTTTTGTTGTTTTGAGATAAGTATAAATTTTGGTAGAATTTCAGCTAAACAACATTCTGTTTAGCGAAAATTCGCTATTTAATAAAAATGTAATAGTGGTACATTTGACTTATATTGTATTTTATGGTGTTGTCTTTTCAAAACTAGACTCCCACAAAGGGGAGTCCAGTCGGAAATCATAGCTGTTATTATGATTAATTCTAATTTACAG
>CALGLY010000627.1 GCA_937959095.1 uncultured Saprospiraceae bacterium | reverse complement strand
ATCAATTTTACGTTTCCTAGCAGCATCTATCATGGCTTGATATTGCTTGCGTTTATCATCCTTTCCAGAAGCATAATCAATATACTCTTGCGTAATTTCAAATCCTCTTCGCTGTGCATACTGCCTTAGTTCAAGGAGTTGTGTCTGTGGGTCTTGTCCTTTTTCAAGCGTAGAGACTCTGGCATAAATAGCTGCTCTTTTGTTCATCATGTGGTGGTATTTTCAAGATGTAAATATATCAAAAAGGAATTCCTGAATGATAGCGATTCATTCAGTTGTAACTATCTGATTTACAATGCTAAAAATATACCATTTTGGAACACCCTTTTTGATATGTAACCTTTGAAATGTCCTCATATCTTTAGTTTACATAAATCTATGGGACATTTTTACCTTTTGGGCAGCCGAGACCAAAAGGTGTTGGAGTTTGCTTTCAATTTAAACGTGCCTGATTCGGCACGGTTAAAATCGGGATTATGGGTAATCTCCCACACCTCTAACCTTTCTCGCTATTTGCGCTCTAGAGGGGTAGAGATTGGAAAAGGGAAACCAAGTTCATAGATGCCCGATTTTTGGACTATTCCTCCTTCCCATTCCGTTCATAAAATGCCACAACAGCGGTTTTATAATCAAAATCATAGGACGCTATTAACTGACGTTGTAAGGCAACTTGATGTTGATTGCGGACAATCAAATATTCCAATTGACTAGCTACGCCGAGTTGATGTTGGCGCAATTTTGCAGCTAATAGACGTTCTTGTAAAGCAAGGTTTTGCTCCGCACTTTCTAGTATTTCCTTTGCCGCTTGTACATCTTGTAGCATTTGTTGAAGAGCAATATCTAAGGCTTGTTGGTTTTGCTTATAAGTAAGTGCTGCGCGTTTTAGTGCAAGTTCTGCACGTTGTACATTCGCTCTGGACCTGCCTTGATTCAATATTGGTACGCTTGCAAAAAGCCCGACTTGCTGTCCAAGATTTTGATTCAGTTGTTCAAAATAGGTCTTATTCGATGCTGATGAATAATTCGTATTAATGCCTGCAAAGACACCGACTGTAGGCAAAAAAGCACTCTTGGAACTCTGAATCGCATATTCTGCCGCTTTCAAATTTGCTTGTTGTACCAATACTCCAGGGTATTTTGTTTGTATGTTTTGTAGTAATTGTTCTGTTGCCATAGTGGAAATAGCGGCCGTTGGATTGGCTATTTTTTCAAGCTGTATAGATTGCTCTGCAGCTAAGAAAAGAACATTTTTAAGCCTTGTATATTGGGTGGCTACTTGATAGGTAGCTTGTACTTTTGTTTGTTCGCCTTGCGTAAGTTGCGCTTCTAGTTCCAAGCGGTCGGTTACCGAACGAGTACCGCTTTGTACTTGCTTTTGAAGCGTAGCCAATTGTTCTTTTAAGGAGCTTACATTTAGCTTTGCTTGCTCTTCCTGTGCATCGGCAAGCAGGCAAGCGTAGTAGGCAGCAATGACATCAATTTTCAATAAAAAAATCGCTTCTTCGGATTGCCATTTGCTGCTTTCCAATAGTTCTTTTTGCTGTGCAATACGCTGCTTGATTTGTCCGCCTGAAAAGATAGTCCAATCCGCATTGATACCCCAACCATTGAAACCTATTTGCTGATTATTGAAGGTGTTCGTCGTCGGGTCTACCGTTCGTCCGAACTGCATCCCTAGGTTTGTCGATGCACTTAAACTTGGCAAACGACTCCCTTTTTCTACTTCATAATCCAAGGCTGCGGCTTGCATATCAAAAGCTGCTTGTGCCGTGTTTGGATGATGCTCAACGGCATAGTTTAAGCAATCTTTTAGTGACCATATTTTTTGTGCAGTTCCCCAGAATGTACTGCACAGCAAGACCAATACAAGACTATATTTTGACATGGTTGAATTCTTATTTTCTTAAAAAAATCGGATGATTTCTATTGCAAGGGATTGTAGTTATCCATTTAAGTAATGAAATTGCTAGTGGAAAAATAGCCAATTATTAATTGTGCATTATTAATTATTAATTCCCCTCACCTGCTTATCCGCTCTCAAAAAGCCATCTTCTAGTTCTATGATACGACTGCCGTAAAGTGCATTTTTTTCGGAATGCGTTACTTGAATAATCGCCACGCCCTCGCGGTGCAATTCTTGGAAGAGTTCCATTATTTTTTCGCCTTGCTTGCTATGCAAATTCCCTGTTGGTTCATCGGCAAGCAGGAGTTTCGGTTTGCTTACTACTGCGCGGGCTACGCCTACGAGTTGCTGTTGTCCGCCACTCAACTGTTCTGGAAAGAGGTCTTTTTTAGCGACGATATTGAAGCGATCTAAAATATCTGCTACGATGCTTTTGCGCTCCTTCGATTTGATATTCCGATATAATAAGGGCGTTTCTATATTTTCATAAACCGTCAATTCATCTATCAAGTGATAGGCTTGAAAGACAAAGCCCATATAGTTTTTGTGCAGCTCTTGCCGATACTTGGATTTCATGCTATGCACGGCTTCTCCCAAAAAATTATATTCTCCCGCCGAAGGTTCATCGAGCATCCCAATCATATTGAGGAGCGTCGTTTTGCCTGCGCCACTTGGTCCCATGATGGTTACAAATTCGCCTTCTTGTATATCTAAATTAAGGTCGCGCAATACCCAGCTTTTTGATAAGCCTTTGCGGTAATAACGTTCTATATTTCTTAGTTGTATCATGTCTTTTTATTAATGTTTGCTTCGCAAATTATAGGTGGTAACTGGTAGATTATTCGTTTCGTAAGGATTCTATAGGGTTCGTCCGCGCTGCCCAATAAGTTTGAGAGATGACCGTAAGCAGACCTAAGAGTACAATAATACCAATACCTACCAGCAAAATAGCGGGTGTGATAGCGATGCGAGTAACGAAGTTTTGCAACCACAGATTCGCACCAAAAACCGTTAGTGGAATTGCTAGTACAATCGCGATAGCTAATAAAAGGAAAAAGCCTTTCGATAATTGCCATACGATATTCCCCGCGCTTGCGCCCAGCACCTTTCGGATACCGACTTCTTTTACCCTGCCTTCGATATTATAAATGACCATGCCCAAAAGTCCTAAACAAGCAATAAGAATCGTCAAGAAACCAACAAAACCAATGATGCTAGATCCCATTCTAAAAAACTTAGAAAGGTGATTTACTCTAGTACTCGTGAAGAAAGCAATCATAGATTCATCAGGCGAAATTTCATCCCAGATGCTACGAATAGCGGCTATGGTTGCTTTAGAATTGGCTTCACTAATATGAATATTGGCGTTTCGTTTTTGATCCATATTCTGTCGCAGTGCGAAAGGCTGCACAGAACTAAACCAAATATCTTGCTGATGAAAATCACTCGTCACGCCAATAATAGATAAATTGATGGTATCGAGTGTGATGCTTTCTCCTATCGCGGCTTCGGGCGTATCGAAGCCCATTCTTTTTACTGCCATTTCATTTAGCAATACGAATTGTTCGCCTTTGGAATTGACATTTTCAGGCAAGTTTTTCCCTGCTACCAATTCAATATCCATATTCGCCAAGTAATTAGGACTAACTGCATTATAGGATAAATCCATCGAATCGCGCCCATCTTTGAAGGTCGCTTTTGCGTCTGCATTTTCGCCTACTAAAAGTACTAATTTGGAAGCAGAAATATCTTTCACGCCTACGACTTGTCGTGCTTTTTGCGCGAACAAATCATAATCGACTTCGCCCATGCGTACATTAAGTATATCATCAATACGGATTCCGTAGTCGGTATTGAGGACGTGTTTTTGCTGTTGCAAAATAATCGTTACCGCCAGGATAAAAATAAGCGAAAGCGCGAATTGAAAGGTAATGAGTACTTTCTGAATACCCATTCTGGAGAAAAGCTTTAGGTTCGATAACTGCTGAATCGCTTGGATAGGTTGCAAACGAGAAATATTCAGAGCAGGCAACATTCCAGCGAAAAGTCCGACTAACAAACTGAAGCCAAAGAAGCTAAGATAGAGCTGTGGCGTTCTCGTCAAATGGATATTTTCTCCAATGAATGGATCTAATCCATAGAAAGCAGGAATTAATAATTCTAATAAGAAAAGAGCCACCACAAGCGCAATGGAAGCAATAAGAACAGCTTCGCCCAGAAATTGGAAAATAATATCTTTTCGTCTTGCCCCTATAACTTTTCGCACTCCTATTTCTTTGGCGCGTTTCAGAGAACGTGCTACAGAAAGATTCGTGTAATTGAAACAAGCAGAAAAAATGATAATCAAGCCTAGTGTCATTAAAAAATATAAAACAATAGTAGGTGTACCCGGTCCTATTTCATTACTTAAGTCCTCGCTTGGCATTATTTTACTTAACGGCTGCGCTTGGAATAAAAATTGCACCTTTTCATCGCGCAAACTATAGGTCGCAGCAATTTCTGCAAGTGCAGCATCCAATTTTTGACGATCATTATTTTCATCTAATAATACATAGGCCATGCCGCGCCAAATCTTATTATACGCTTCATGGGTTTGTGCTTCTTCATGTTGTTCTTTGGTGAACGTAGCTGTACTAGCATAAGAAATCAAGTAGTCGAACTGAATATGCGAATGAATTGGCGGATCAGGAAGAATACCCGTCACGGTATATTCACCTAAATCGCTTAGCGTAATCGTTGCGCCCATTGGATCGGAATACGGAAAGAAACGCTTGGCAGCACCTTCTGTAAGCACTACTGAACGCGGCTCCAATAAAGCGGTGCGCTGATCACCCGTCGTCCAACCAAAACTAAAGGTTTCCAAAAAACTCTGATCTACCAGAAGTGCATGAACATTCTCCTCAAATTTCTTCTCCCCGATATGTACAGTTTCTCCTATAGTAAGAAGGCGCACGGTATTTTCTACAAAGGGATAATCTGCCTTCAAGTCACTAGCAACCGTCCGTGATGTAGTAGCAAAAGAGGCTTGCGTAGGCAATTGATTTTCCGAACTCGCCGATATAACACGATAAATCCGATTTCCATTATCATGAAAGTCATCATAACCATATTGATCCGCGATTATCATAATCAGCAGCAAACAAACCGACATACTGGTGGCTAAACCAAAAATATTGAGTGCCGAAAATAGTTTGTGTTTCCGAAGCTGCCGGAAGGCAATTTTTATATAATTTTTAAACATGGTGTTTCTTTTTAATTGAGAATTGAAAATGGATTCAATGCACTTTAATTTTCCATTAATTACTCATTTCGGAGTGATTCAATCGGATTCGCTAAGGCAGCTTTCACCGACTGAAAACTTACCGTCAGAAAGGCAACAAGCACCGCCGCCAAACCTGCTAACACAAATACCCACCACTGAATGTCGATGCGATACACAAATTCATTGAGCCATTGCTGCATCAAATACCAAGCAATGGGCGATGCAACCAATAAGGCAATGAC